>NZ_JADBTR010000061.1:0-13940 GCF_020246065.1 Microcystis sp. M144S2 | reverse complement strand
GTCGGACTGACCGTGTTAGAAAACGCTCGCGGAGGCGATTTGACGGGGATCGACTGGGTTAAACTCGGTCGATCTAGTTAAAAGCCTAAGAACCGAGAATCCCCCGCTACACCGCGCGAGCGGTTAGCGGGGGAGAGTCAATCCCCGATAACTGATAACTGCTAGACTAATTGGGTGATGCTTGCAAGATTAATAAAACCAGTGTCGAGATTAGAATGCAGGGACTTTTAAGAAAACTTTGGCGTGCGATCGAAAACTTTTTTACCCGACTTTTGGGGGGACAAGGGGGAAAGGGGAAAGTACAAGCGATCGAATCTGTTCCCCTAACCGATACAGATTACGAGTTTCTCTATATGCAGTTACTCGATGGAGTGTCCCACGGTTGGCACGAAGGCAGAATTCTGAGATTTTTTGAGAAACTGGGCGATCGAGGTCGGCAAAAAGATTGGGTAGAATGGTTAGAGCGCTTTGGGACACGTCTGCAATCCTCCGCTTCCCTTAACCAACTTCTCGCCACCAGAATGATCCGTTTAGGAGAATTAGCTCGCGCTTTCCCCGGGATTGAACGTATTGGTGAAGCTTCCTACGAGATCGGTTATCAACTCTACACCAAAGAAACTGCCACTTTAATCTGGGAATACGCCGGCGACGATGAGGCCCCGGGCAGTTATTCCCAGCCGCAAACCCCAGAAAATTTCTTATATTCCGGTGAAACTAGCGATTTTAACGGTAATGACTCGGAAAATCCCCAATTAGAAACCCTCACCCTCGATCAATTATTTGACCGTCTGCAAAACGATCCTACCCTAGCCGGGCAAATGGCCGAACAATTGGGCATCGAAAATAAGGACGCAGAAAGCATTATTGATAGTCTGATCGCTCAATTTTCCTCCCAGGAAGGTAAAAACCCTGAAACTGCCGAAGATTGGTTTAATCAGGGCTTAGAACAGGCAAATTTAGGCAATTGGTCAAATGCGATCGCTGATTGGGAACAGGCCTTGACGATCGATCCCCAATTAGCCTCGGCCTGGCATAATCGTGGTAGTGCCTTAGCCATGATTGGTAACTACGAAGAGGCGTTAAATAGTTATGATCGCGCCCTAGAAATCACCCCCAACGATCACCAAATCATTAACGCTAGAGGCAGCGCCCTATACGGACTGCAACGTTGGCAAGAGGCTTTAGACTGTTGGCAACAGGTGCTAGAAGCGGACGATAATTTTTATCAAGCTTGGTACAATCGCGGCAGTACCCTAGAAAATTTGGGCGAAACCCAAGCAGCGATCGCCTGTTACCAAAAAGCTTTAGGGATTGCGCCGGATTTTGAGCTTGCCCAAACTCGTCTAGAGGCTTTACTAGAGCAAAAACCGCCCGAAGACGACGGTAATCCCCCCGCCTGATTCAATCTGAACTTGAGCAGTCAACAGCCTACAATGGGGGAAGTATAGAGACTAATTTTAATGAATCAAGCCCAGCAATGAGTATAAAAAGCAAACCTCCTTCACAATCCCGCCTGATCGGTAATGTTTTATTAGCCGTGGGCGGCTTATTTCTGATTGTTAACCTCCTTTTTCCGCAATTATTTGGCCCTAGCGTCCCCAAAGTTCCCTATAGTCTTTTTATCGACCAAGTGGAAGATGGCAACGTCGCTAGGGTATCCGTGGGACAGAATGAGATTCGTTATCAGCTTAAAAACGACCAAGAGGGCAACTACGGACGAATTTTCAGCACTACACCGATTTTTGACCTAGAATTGCCCAAACGTCTAGAAGCCAAGGGCGTAGAATTCGCCGCCGCACCACCGCCAAAAAATGGCTGGATTGGTAGTGTCCTTAGTTGGGTGATTCCTCCCCTGATTTTTGTCGGTATTTGGCAATTTTTCCTCGCTCGCAGCGGTGGCGGTGGTCCGGCCGGGGCTTTATCGATTACCAAAAGTCGCGCTAAAGTCTATGTGGAAGGAGACACCACCAAAACCACTTTTAAAGATGTGGCCGGTGTGGAAGAAGCGAAAACCGAATTGGCCGAAATCGTCGAATTTCTCAAATATCCCCAACGTTACATTCAAATCGGGGCGCGGATTCCCAAGGGTGTCCTCCTAGTCGGTCCGCCGGGGACAGGAAAAACCCTGCTGGCGAAAGCAGTAGCGGGAGAAGCGGGAGTTTCTTTCTTTAGTATCTCGGGTTCGGAATTCGTGGAACTCTTTGTCGGTGCAGGGGCGGCCCGAGTGCGAGATCTGTTTGAACAGGCCAAGAAAAAAGCCCCCTGTATTATTTTTATCGATGAATTAGACGCGATCGGTAAATCTCGCGCTAACGGTAATTTTATGGGGGGTAACGATGAACGGGAACAGACTTTAAACCAATTATTGACGGAAATGGACGGTTTTAACGCCGGTGATGCCACGGTGATCGTGCTGGCCGCCACTAACCGCCCCGAAACTCTTGATCCCGCCCTTTTACGCCCCGGCCGTTTTGATCGCCAAGTGTTAGTTGATCGTCCCGATCTGGCCGGTCGCTTAAAAATCCTCGAAATCTACGCAGGTAAGGTAAAATTAGGATCGGGTGTGGATTTAAAACAGATTGCTACCCGTACCCCCGGTTTTGCTGGTGCTGACTTAGCTAATCTAGTCAATGAGGCCGCTTTATTGGCAGCCCGCAATCAACGCAGCACCGTCGCCCAAGAGGACTTTAATGAGGCAATCGAGCGGGTAGTGGCGGGTTTAGAGAAGAAAAGCCGGGTTCTCTCGGAAAAAGAGAAGAAAATCGTCGCTTATCACGAAGTTGGTCACGCTCTCGTCGGTGCAGTTATGCCGGGAGGGGGTAAAGTTGCTAAGATTTCGATCGTGCCTCGCGGCATGGCAGCCCTCGGTTATACCCTGCAAATGCCCACGGAAGACCGTTTCCTGATGGATGATACGGAATTACGCGACCAAATTGCTACTCTTTTAGGCGGTCGGGCTGCCGAAGAAATTATCTTCGGTAGTATTACTACTGGGGCTGCTAATGACCTGCAGCGGGCGACGGACTTGGCCGAACGCATGGTGACGACCTATGGTATGAGTAAGACCTTGGGTCCTCTAGCCTACGAAAAAGGTCAACAGAATAGTTTTCTGGGAGATGGCATGATGAATCCCCGGCGTTTGGTGAGCGATGATACGGCCAAAGCGATCGATAATGAAGTGAAAGAGATTGTCGAAAATGGTCATCAGCAGGCCTTGGATATCCTGGCTCAAAATCGCGATTTACTCGAAGAAATTGCCCAAGAAATCCTCAGTAAAGAGGTGATTGAAGGGGAACAATTGCAAGCACTGCTCGAGCGCGTTAAACCCCTCGATCGAGAACCTGTTACTGTTTAGATTGATTTGATTTTTGCCTTACCCCATCTTGAACAAAGATGGGTTTTTTGCCATTATACTAAATCCAGTTATTAAAAATTGATTATTTATTCTTCCTTTTGCCTCTCCGCAGTCCCAGAACCCTACAGCGTTCCCATTAATCTTAACCCCTATTAGAGATTAATACTTTGTAGGGTTGATTCATGAATCAACCCTACAGCGTTCCCATTAATCTTAACCCCTATTAGAGATTGAAACTGGGAGGCAAAAATCAGCGATACTGATATTGAGATCACGATGGTGAATCCAGAAGAGCTAAAGGAGACAGAAAATGGCTAACGAAACCGTCACTTATTCCCTAGAAGCTGTTTTGACAAGGATTGAGGGGAAAATCGATTCTCTGGAAAAACGGATCGATGAGAGATTTGATCAGGTAGATGAGAGATTTGATAAGATAGAAGAACGGTTGACGAAAGTGGAAATAGGACAAGTCGAACTCAAAGGGGAGATTAAAGCCTTGGATGAGCGACTAACCACAGAAATTAAAGGGTTAACTGCAAGAGTTGCCTATCAGGAATTTACCAATCGGGGGATTCTCGTCGCTCTGATTGTGGCCATTTTAGGAGGGGCTGCTAAACTTTTTGGTTTTTTCCCCAATCCCTAACAGCGATCGCCCTAAAATGCTGTAGAATTAACTTGACAAATATTAAAACGCAGCCAAAGACTCTCTGGGAAATGCAGTTAAATAATTGGATGGCAACCTAAAAATATGAGTGAATTAACTATTCGTCCAGCTAAAATTAGTGGTGTCATCCCAGATTCGATCGCCGCCGAGGTAGGTTTTGAAATCGGGGATGCGCTCGTCTCTATTAATGGTAATCGTCCTCGGGACTTAATCGATTATCAATTTTTATGTGCCGATGAATTTTTAACCCTAGAAGTGCTTGATAGTCAGGGCAAAACTCACCAAGTAAAAATCGAAAAAGATTATCATCAAGACTTAGGTTTAGAGTTTGAAACCGCCCTTTTTGATGGCTTAATTCAGTGCAATAATAAATGTCCTTTTTGCTTTATCGATCAACAACCAGAGGGCAAAAGAGAAACTTTATACTATAAAGATGATGACTATCGCTTAAGTTTTCTCTATGGCAGTTATTTAACCTTAACTAATCTCACCTCAAAAGAATGGCAGCGGATCGAAAAGATGCGGATATCACCGCTTTTTGTGTCCGTTCACGCCACGGAACCCGATCTGAGAATTCGTCTCTTAAAAAATCACCGCGCTGGTCAAATTTTAGACCATTTAAAATGGCTACAAGCGAGACAATTACAAATTCATGCACAAGTGGTAGTTTGTCCCAATATCAATGATGGAATTCATCTCGAAAGAACTCTGTTAGATCTGGTTTCTTTTCATCGGGGAGATATTCCCTGTGTGGAGTCGATTGCCGTAGTTCCCGTGGGATTAACCCGCTTTCGTCCCCAAGAAGATGAATTAATTCCCGTTAGTCAAGAAAAAGCGCGAGAAGTGATTGAACAAGTCCAAACTTTACAGAAAAAATTTCGTCAAGAATTTGGCAGTAATGTGGTATGGTTAGCCGATGAATGGTTTTTAATTGCCCGAGTCGATTTACCCCCTCAATCTCACTACGAAGATTATCCCCAAATCGGTAACGGAGTTGGCTCGATTCGTCAATTTATTAGGGATTTCCAGAAGACAGCTAAGAAGTTATTACCTGCTCAAATTAGTCCCTCTAGACGGTTGGTATGGGTAGTGGGCAATGCGGTAGAACAAGCTTTTCAACCCCTAGTTAAACAGTTAAATAAGGTGCAGGGTTTAACCGTGGAATTAGTGGCTTTAAATAGTGATTATTGGGGGCAGGAAATCACCGTTACGGGTTTATTAACAGGGCAAGATATTCTCAAAGGATTACAAGGTAAAAATCTTGGGGATGGGGTTTTATTACCCTCCCTCATGCTCAAGCATGGAGAAGCGGTATTTTTAGATGATATCACCCTAGAAACTGTTATTAATCAGTTAGGAGTCCCTATTTATCCAGTCCTGGGAGTGGAGGAATTAATTAAAACTTGTCTTACTCTCAATCCCTTGAACAAATCCTAATCTCCCCCAATCCCTTTACTGTTGCCTGTTGCCTTTTGCCTCTTGCCTTCAGAAGCTGATCACTGATTACTGTCTTAGCCTAGCTCCACATTACCTGTACCTTGAAACATCAGCCAAGAGAGGAAAAAATTAGCCACAAAAATCGCTAATAAAGAAGTTACCACAGCCGTGGTAGTAGATTGACCAACTCCTTTAGCACCGCCGGTGGTGGTTAAACCCCAACTGCAGCCGATAATGGCAATTAAAACCCCAAAAATTAGGGACTTTAACATAGAACTAATTAAATCCCATGTTTCCAGAAAATTTTGGGCTGATTGTAAGAATAGGGAATAGGAAATACCGTAAAGACTATCAGAAATCAACAAACCACCGAGTAATCCCGTGACTAAAGAGATAATAGTGAGTAGGGGTAACATTAAACTACAGGCAATCACCCGGGGAATGACCAAATAATCGATCGGATCGGTTTTTAAAATATATAAAGCGTCAATTTGTTCTGTGACTCGCATTGTACCAATTTCGGCGGCAAAAGCCGAGCCAACTCTCCCCGCTACCACCACTGCGGTTAAAACCGGGGCTAATTCTCTTGTTAAAGCCAAGGAAAGGACTCCCCCAACAAAACTACCCGCCCCAAAAAAAATAAATTCTCTGGCTACCTGAATAGTGAAAACCATACCCACAAAAGCAGCAGTAATTAGGGCAATTGTCAAGGATTCTGGTCCCACAATACTCATTTGTTCCAGAGTATTACGCCGGTGGATTTTGCCATTAAGAATATGTAAAAAAGTTTGTCCCGCTAATAAACTGGCAGCCCCCAAACGTTGGAACCATAAACTTAAACCACTGGCAGCATCACTTTTTCTTGGCATTTGTCGAGGGACTATCGCTAAAATCTAACTTATTATAGGCGAGAATTCCCTCTGATTATCCCTCGATTGTGGGGACTTGCTTTGATGCCACTCGATCGAGGGATAACAAACCATGGTTTTGTGCTGCCAGCAGGGGATAATAGAATTATCTAGTAGCCGTCAGCTATCAACCCTGATTCTTCATCCATGCCAGATTTAGCGAAAATTATCCTGAGAAACCATAAAATTGATGCTGTTAAACGATTCCATCCTTGGATATTTTCCGGGGCGATTAAAGAGATGGAGGGGGAAGTCAAAGAGGGTGCTATCGTTGAGGTTTATAGCGATCGAGGCGAATATCTAGCCACTGGACTGTATAATCCTAGCAATATTGCCGTTAAAATTCTTTCTTTCCAAAAAGTCAGCGATATTGCTCAATTATTTCTCGAAAAATTCCAGAATGCCTATCAGCTGCGGCAACAAATCGGTTTAGTGGATAACCCGAAAACTAACTGTTATCGTTTAATTAACGCTGAAGGAGACGGTTTACCCAGTTTAATCGTCGATTGGTACAATGGCACGGCGGTTATTCAAGCTTATTCCCTAGCTTTATACCAACGTCTCGATCTGATTGTCGATTGTCTGAAAACTATCTACGCTGACAATTTACGGGCAGTTTACGATAAAAGTGCCGCAGTTTTGGCGAAAAGCGCCCATATTTCCGAGAATAAATACTTATTTGGTCAAAAAACCAGCGATGAGGTGTTAGAATCCGGCCATCGCTTTATTATTGATTGGGAAAAAGGACAAAAAACGGGATTTTTCCTCGATCAAAGAGAAAACAGAGCTTTATTATCTCAATATTCCCATAATAAACGGGTTTTAAACACTTTTTCTTATTCTGGCGGCTTTTCCGTCTATGCTATGCAAGCCGGGGCTGCCCTAGTCGATTCCGTTGATAGTTCCCACGGTGCGATCGATCTTACCGAAAAAAATATCGCCCTGAATAATCTCAGCGAAGTTCCCCATCAATCCTACAGCGCCGATGTTTTTAACTTTCTGCGCGACTGTCAGGAGGATTACGATCTGATTGTCCTCGATCCCCCCGCTTTTGCCAAAAGTATCCAATCCCGTCATCAGGCGGTTATGGCTTATAAAAGATTAAATCAGCAAGCTTTCCAGAAAATTCGCCCCCAAGGTATTATTTTCACCTTTTCCTGTTCCCAAGTGGTTAATGAAGAACATTTTCAGGGGGCTGTCATGGCTGCCGCCATTGAATCGGCTCGCCCAGTGCGAATTTTAGCACGTTTAAGCCAACCGGCGGACCATCCCACCAGTATCTATCACTCGGAAGGTTCCTATCTGAAAGGATTGGTTTTAGCGGTGGATTGATGGAAAATTAAACGATTACCATCGGGATCATAGATGTAGATTTCTCTGCCATGGGAAGCCTGGCTAATTTCTCCCCTAGCACCATAGCCGATTTCGCTCCAATGCTCGATCGCTTTTTCGAGACTCTCCACCTCGAAACAAATGCTCATGCCACTGCCCCGAGAATCGCCAAATTCCTCTCTGTGGGACTCTTTAGGGCAAAAAAGACCTAATTTAAGGTTAATCAGCCTAAATTCCGCATAAACGGCGGCAAGGTAGGGGCTTGGTTCCTGCTGCAACAGTTGACGATAAAACTGCACCGAGCGATCGAAATTACTCGTTCCTAGGGCAATAAAAGCCTCTGTGTAATTGAATGGACTGTCGGGGGGGTTATTCATCGGGGTTGGCAAGCTTTTTCAGTGATCGGTAAACAGTAAACTGATAACTGAATAACTGATAACTGTTTACTGATTCAAGATTGATGCTGCTACCGTTGTGGTTGACAATTTTTTGGCTAAAGTTCCACCAATGAAAGTATCTTCGGGTGGACATTGCTACTATTTATTGAATTTTAACATTTAATTTATAGGTGGCATTGCCGCGAGTTCCCCCTACAATTATTTCATAATTTCCAGTAGCAGGTAATTTTAGACTAGATTGGGTAGCTTCTGTTTTCAATATTTCCCCATTCGGTGCAATCACATCAAATACGGCATTATTTTCTAATGATGTAATTTTCAGATCCATTCTCTGTCCTCGATTTGCTCTTAAGAGATAAATATTTCGACTCCCTCGCACAACCGATTGATTAACGGTGGCGCTATTAGTTCCTGGTGCAAACCGGATTTGAGACACTAAACAAGGTTGTTTTTGATAAACTTCTCGTCCCGTATTCAAAGAATCTGCGGTTAATGTCCAGATTTCTTGAGTTTTTTGGGTGTCTAACTCAATTTTTGTCGTGATATTTAAGTTTAACTGAGTCCCCTTTCTTGTTCCTCGTAAGGTTTGAGTATAGGAAGTATAATAGGATTCTTGTTCATTATGAATTGTAGCTTCTACCCGACCGCTGACTTGATTTCCCTGAATATAAATCCTCGCGGTAGCATCCAGATCATCATTAGCGACTGAAAAACAATAACCTTGAATCGAAGAAGTTCTAGACGCTTGGGCAATTTGTCGGGGGAAATAATTTGCCATTCCTGGTGTAACATTGACTAAACTTGCAAAAATGACTACACATCCTAATAATTTCATCATAATCATGACCATTCCAAATTTTCACTAATACTAAACTAATTATCGCCCCAGCCGCCCTATTTATACTTCCCCGTTAACAAAACCATAAGCTGTATCCGCTGCCCCCTTACTGGTTACAAATCTTAATAAATTTAACGGCGAAATTACGTTTAGGAACTTTTTCTATATACATGATACTAAATCTGGTTATTAAAGATTGATTATCTATTGCCCCTTTTGCCTTTTACCTGTCCTGATATGTAGCCTATACTCAACGGATTTAGTATAACTTTATATGTGAGAAAAAGACCATGATTAAACCAGAATTATTTGACCTTGTTGAATTATTAGTTGACTTGCCTGAATATAACTTAATAATGGGAGAACAAGGGACAATCGTTGAAGACTACAATGATGGTTGTTACGAAATTGAATTTAGTAATGATCGAGGGGAAACTATAGCCCTTTGTCCTCTGCCAATGCAGCAATTTATTGTCATCTGGAAAGCTAAGAGCAAAACGTGGTTATCTTTAATTAGTTAGGTGTTAAAAGTTGTCAGGCACCCCCCTTATCAAGGGGGGCAGGGGGGATCAGAGGCAAAATCTATCTTCAATTTAATTATAACTACTTACTTAACAGCTAACAGCTTTGATTGATAAATTACCCAGGGAAAAACAACAAAAAATTTTAGATTTCACTCGCTCTTTACTGGACTTCCCCGTTGACAAAAGACCCTAACCCGTGCTGTATCCCCTATGGGGGATTAGGCCGCGTCTTCTAAGTAAAGATAAGCCTGAAAACTCATAAATACCCCGCTAATTTCTTGAATTTCTCCCAATTGGGAGATCGCCTCGTTAATGGTGTGATATTTAATCTCGATCAGTTTTGGCAATTTCTCCCGGTCAAGCTCGCCAACGCCAGAGCGAATATACTGATCAAGAATAAAGTCCAGAAACTCCCGTTGTTTTCCCGTGTATTTCGAGAAAATTAAATCTTTGTGCTTGATTACCCGCTCTTCTCGCGTCAAGGGTCTGGCTGCGTAGGCGATATAGGTCAGCACGTCGTAAATATCACTGTTTTCCGTGTTGGTGATCCAGGCGATCGCCTGTAGCTGTTCCTCGCCGTAGCCTTTTTCCGCGAGTCCAGTTAGCAGGGATTTGCGGGTGTCGGGTCGGCTCCAGAGATGGCGCAATTCCGCTTCATCTTGAAAAAGAGCGGGAATATCCCCGAAAAGCTGCTGGATAAACTCCTCGGCCGAGATCGGTTTTCCGTCGGCATTCCAGAAGCTTGTTTTCTGGGTGTGTTCTAGTTCTCGTTCCTTGCCGTCGGCCAGTTTGATTTTAATTTTCTGACGTATCGGCAGAGGATCTGGCTCGTCGAGAGGATATTCGATCGCGTCAGGTGGTTCGGGGCGCGGCCTCGGATCGATGACGACGGGTTCCTGCGGTTCCCCGTCCCATTCGGGATCGTTAAAGTTTTCATGGGCTTTAACAAAATCGTAGATAGTAAAATAGTCCTTATTATCGAAAAGGCGCGTCCCCCGCCCGATAATCTGTTTGAACTCGATCATCGATTTCACCGGACGCAGTAGAACGATATTTCTCAGGTTTCTAGCATCCACCCCGGTGGAGAGTTTGCGAGAGGTGGTGAGGATGGTGGGGAGCCTTTTCTCGTTATCTTGAAACTTTTTTAAGTGGGTTTCTCCCAAGCTGCCATCGTTGGCGGTAACGCGAGCGCAGTAGTTAGGATCGCTGCTGATAGCCATTTGATTGATCAGATCGCGAATGGCTAGGGCGTGGTCTTGATTGGCGCAGAAAACCAGGGTTTTCTCGTTTTGGTCGATCGCCTCCATAAAAATTTTTACCCGTTGGCGTTCCCGTTCCTCGATCTCGATAATCCGGTTAAAGTCGGATTCAGTATAAACCTTGTTTTCGTCGATATCGCCCTCGATCAGTTCATCGTCGGGATCATATTGGTACTCGTCGAGGCTGGTGGTGAATTCAACCACCTTAAAGGGGGTTAGGTAGCCCTCGTTAATGCCTTCTTTCAGGGAATAGGTGTAGAGGGGTTCGCCGAAATATTTGTAGGTGTCGCCGTTGAGATCCCGTTTCGGGGTGGCGGTTAATCCCAGTTGTACAGCAGGGGCAAAGTATTCGAGGATTTTTCGCCAAGTGCTTTCGTCGTTGGCCCCGCCCCGATGACATTCATCCACGATCACCAAGTCGAAAAAGTCGGGAGCGTATTCGAGGAAGTTAGGGGCTAGTTCCTCGCCGTTTTGGGTCATAAAAGTTTGAAAGATCGAAAAAAAGACGCTGCCGTTTTTAGGGACTTTCTTTGTTTTCTGGATGTTCTTCGGTTCGATCCTAACGAGGGCATCTTCGGGGAAGGCGGTAAACTCGGTTAAAGCTTGATTAGCCAGAATATTGCGATCCGTAAGGAAGAGAATACAGGGCCGGTGGGTCGGTTCACCGCTCAGGTTCCAACTACTATGAAAGAGTTTCCATGCGATTTGAAGGGCGATCGTTGTTTTGCCGGTGCCGGTGGCCATGGTCAGGAGCATCCGTTTTTGACCAGATGCGATCGCTTCTAGAACGGCCTGGATGGCGTTGTGTTGGTAGTAGCGGGCCTCGCGCATCCCGCTTTTATTATCGGGGGGGACGGTGGCGAAACGGTCGCGCCAGTGGTTGGGATCCGGGTAGGTGGCGGACCAGAGTTCTTCCGGGGTGGGGTAGCGATCGATATAGCCTTCTTTTCCGGCGCGGGTATCCACTCGATAAATGCGGAGGCCGTTGGTACAGAGGGCGAAGGGGGTTTGCAGGCGCTCGGCGTAGTCCTTAGCCTGCCCAAGTCCCTCGGTGGGGTGCGCGTCGGGTTTTTTGGCTTCCAGGGTGGCGAGTTTGTGACCCCGATAGACTAAGACATAATCGCAGATTTTCGATGAACTGCGCTGGCCGTAACCCATCAGACGACCGGGGGCAATTACCTCGCGACGAATTTTACTGTCGGGAATGACTCCCCATCCCGCGGCTTTGAGGGCAGGGTCAATCAGTTCGGCTCTGGTTTCGGCTTCGTTCATGGGCTAGAAATCAAGTTGGCTGATGGCTTCCGCGATCGCTTGATCGGTTATGTCGGTTTGATCGGTTTTGGAGTAGAGGGTGATGAGGACGATGGTGGTCTGGGTTTGCAGGTAGTAGATAACTCGATAACCGCCGCTTTTCCCTTTTTTAATATCACTGTTTTTGAGGCGAACTTTGAAAACGGGGAAATTGAATCCTTGAATGCGATCGCCGGGGGTTTGTCCTGTCTGAAGGGTCAGAAGTAGGGGTTATAAGTCTTGGCGGATGGATCGATAGCGTTTGGCGAGGATTTTGAGATCTTTTTGAAAGCGGGGGGTGAGTCTAATTTCGATGGGGTTTTCGTTAATCGACATCAATGCCTTCCCACATTCGATCTAGGGGGATGGTATTTCCCCCTAGGGCTTCTTGCATTCCTTGTTTAAGGTTGGCGACGATTTCCTCGTCTGGGGTGTCGTCTGGGTTGTGCGATCGTTCCCGTTCTAATTCAAGGCGAAAGGATCTAACGATCTCGTAAATCTGAGTCAGGTGATCTTCGGGGATTTCGTGGAGTTCGTCGATGATTTTTTGGATGATCATGGAGCTACGGGAAGACACTATTTACATTTTAACGGTTCTACTGGCTGAGTTGACCGGTGAAGGCTTTTTCTAGGATCGATTGTTTAAGTTCGGCGATCGCTTCTAGTTTGCGTTGGTAAATGGTTTCAAGAACCAAGCCATTTTCTTTAAATTGAGTTAAATCGGAAGCTATCTCTTTCTGTTCATCAATTGGCGGTAAATAAAGTGGGCATTTAAGAATGTCGTCTTTTCTTAAATTAGTTTGATTTTCTTGATTATCGAATTTGAGGAAATAATAATTTCTATTTAATTGATAATATAAAAATAAACTATTAAATTTATTTGATCTAATCGCACAAATTCGTTGATTTAAAGAATATTTATTGTTTTGCTCTATTAGATAACATTTGCCCAATGCTTTACCCTTCGGTACATCACTCATAACCATTACTATATCATTAATAAGTAATGGAAAAAGATCGAAATTAGTTCTTTTTTCTATAGAGCCATTTGAAGAAATAAACTTAGAATTTACAACGATAAATTTACCATATTTATCAATATTTTTTTCGTGCGCTTTACCATTAAAGAAAAAACATGAGTCTCCTAAAGTTGTTTCCAACCAATTATCTTTTTTACAAGAGAATACTCTAGCGATATAACTATCAAAAAGCTCCCGGGCATTAATTAAGTTTCTTCGGGTGTTAGCTTCAGCTTGGGCTATACCCTCGAAAGCTTTGTCTAGTATCTCTACTATTCTTTTTTGTTCTTCGATCGGGGGTATAACCAAAGAAAAATTTAAAACTTTTTCCATATTTGCTCTAGGCATTCTAGTGCCAGTGCAAGTTTCATCAATTTTTAAAATGATTTTCTTCTGTGTTAACCAATAAAATAGAAAAGAACGGTCTAATTCTTTAGATACTTTAATTGGAAAAATTTCAGAAGAACAATGCCCTTCAAAGTCAGGTAACATAACTTTGTTTAAATAAGGACTTAATCTTCCATATAAAATATGTTCTGATGTAAATTTAAATGTAGAGCTTTTGACAGATTTTGGAATTTTAGACCCAAGAAACCTGCCTGTATTACTTTCAATGTCTTCCATCCCGACGTATGCTAAATTTGAGCCATTATATTTTTTCTTTTCAATTTTGCAAACTTCACCTAATTTTTGGGTTTTCCACTCACTCATAGAATCTCTCCAATACTTGTAAAAATCTCCGCACTTTCTTTAATTTTTTTGTTTTCTATCAATTTTCGTAATCGAAAGTCGGATGCTGGTGGAGCGAAGCCGGATGCTGGTGGAGCGAAGCCGGATGCTGGTGGAGCGAAGCCGGATGCTGGTGGAGCGAAGCCGGATGCTGGTGGAGCGAAGCCGGATGCTGGTGGAGCGAAGC
>NZ_JADBTR010000060.1:0-3760 GCF_020246065.1 Microcystis sp. M144S2 | reverse complement strand
CTTATCCTGACTTGATTTCAGTTTTTTCTTTGTCAGTAAGGGTGTCAACAAGGAATATTACAAATTGTTAACCGAGTCTTGAAAGCCTTGTGCTACAAAGGTTTGAAATGTTAAGAAAGATGTGACTAAAGGACAGCTTATTAAGGGGGATCCCCCCGCCTATCGGCACCCCCCTTATCAAGGGGGGCAGGGGGGATCGGCACCCTCCTTAATAAGGGGGGCAGGGGGGATCGAACCTAAAATCCATTTTTAATTTAACTATAACCAGCCACCTAAGTACATCAAAGCTTTTAGCTTAACCAATTAGGTTTTAGATTCGGCCTTTGGTATCGGTTATCAGTTCACTGATGACTGAAAAAGCCCTTGTCAGAGGTCTGCCCGAATATGTAACAATTTATGGGAGAAACCCCCAGCAAATCTAACGAGAAAAACATGGCAGCTACAATTAAGAAAGGAGCTTTAGTCCGCGTGGTGACGGGAAACCTAGAAAATAGCCTCGAAGCCCTAGCCAGCGATCGCCGTTTACCCAGTTATATGTTCAACTCGACAGCAGAAGTCTTGGATGTAAAAGATGATTACGCTTTGATTAAATTCTACGTTCCTACCCCCAGTGTGTGGCTAAAGCTCGAACAACTGGAACCCGTCTGATGAGGATATTGCCTCATCCATAAATCATGGTTGACTTCTACGATACACTCATCCCCTGTCAATCGCCCCGAGTCTCGGTTATTGGTGCTGGTAACGTCGGACGCACCCTGGCCCAACGCATCGCCGAAAAAAACCTCGCTGATGTGGTTCTCCTCGATATCGTCAATGGTTTGCCCCAGGGTATTGCCCTAGATTTGATGGAAGCTCAGGGCATAGAACTGCACGACAGCGAGATTATCGGCACTAATAACTATGAAGACACGGCAGGCTCGAATATTGTCGTGATTACGGCTGGATTAGCCAGAAAACCGGGCATGAGTCGCGATGATCTCATGAATGTCAATGCCAAAATTGTCGTCGAGGCCGCCACTAAATGCCTCAAGTATTCTCCAGAGGCCATTTTTATCGTCATCACTAATCCCCTTGATGTGATGACCTATCTAGTCTGGCAAGCAACTGGTTTACCCCCCCAAAGAGTGATGGGAATGGCCGGAGTCCTCGATTCTTCCCGTTTACAAACCTTTATCGCCATGGAATTGGGGGTTAGTACCGCCGACGTTCATGCTATGGTTTTGGGTGGTCACGGTGATTTAATGTTACCCCTACCCCGTTACTGTACCGTCAGTGGTGTGCCGATTACCGAATTAATGGACGAGATGACAATTAATCGTTTAGTGGAGAGAACTCGCAACGGTGGGGCTGAAATCGTCAAATTACTGCAAACTGGCGGCGCTTATTACGCCCCTGCTTCCTCTGCCTGTACCATGGTCGAGACGATATTGAGAAATCAATCCCGTTTACTGCCGGCGGCAGCCTATCTTAAGGGTGAATACGGTTTACAGGATGTCTATCTGGGGGTTCCCTGTCGCCTAGGCTGTCGGGGTGTGGAAAGTATTCTGGAAGTGCGTTTGACCGATGCTGAACGTCTGGATTTACATACTTCTGCCGCCTCAGTTCGTCAAAATGTTCATTTAGCCCTTGACAGTCTCAAGGTTTTGATGTAGTTAATACAACTCATATTTTAAGAGGGTACAGGGCAGAGAACCGTTATACAAGGGAGTGCGACGGGAAGAACGCAGACCGATTTGTTTAGTCAGTTCTTTGTTTCCCGATAAAATATAGGCTGTCCAACCCTTAAACCTCTGTTTTAAGACATCACCGAAGGATTTATATAGGGCCCCTAATTCTTCGGTATTGCCCAATCTTTTGCCGTAAGGGGGATTACAGAGAATAATCCCTCGATCGCTCGTCGGTTCTAAGTCGGTGATGCTTTGCAAGCTAAAATTAATGTGGTCCTGCACTTGACAAAAATAGGCATTATCCTCGGCCTGATGCAAAACCTCGTAATCGGCATCACTAGCATAAATTGGCGCATTTAGCTGAGATTTTTGTTTTTCTTTAGCTTCCTTAACCAAAGATTGCCATAAATCCGGTTGATAGTCTGGCCATTTCTGAAATCCGAACTGGGAACGAGATAAACCGGGGGCAATATTTAAAGCTTTTAACGTCGCTTCGATGACAATAGTTCCCGAACCACAAAAAGGGTCTAAAAGCGCCATATCATCCTGCCATGCCGATAATTCTACCAAAGCAGCGGCGAGACTTTCTTTCAGAGGTGCGACTCCCATGGCCCGATGATACCCGCGACGATGTAAACTGTGACCAGAACTATCTAAACTAAGCACACAGCGATTTTTCTCGATATGAGCGTTAATTTGCAGGTCGGGGTTTTCTGTATCCACAAAAGAACGGGGATTCCCCTGTTGACGCTGTTGGTCGATAATAGCGTTTTTGATGCTTAAGGCGGTGTAATGGGTGTGATTGAGGCGATCGTTCGTTCCCGTACATTGTACCGCTAAAGTTTCCTCACTGGTGAGATAATCGCGCCAATCAATGGCTTGAATGCCATCATAAAGTTCCTTCCCATCCCCACAGGGAATTTCGGCAATGGGAACCAAAACCCGAAAAATAATTCTTGACCAAAGATTGACTCGATAGAGTAGGGCCAGATCTCCCTGAAAATGGACTCCGGTGAATACGGGTTTCACTTCTTTGGCCCCTAGGAATTCTAATTCCCTAGCGGCAATTTCTTCTAGTCCCCTCGCGGTGGTAGCAAAATAGGATCGAGTCATTTCAGTTATCAGTTATCAGTTATCAGGTTTCAGTGACTAGCGCTGGTCGTTGGTAGCTTGAAATCAGAAAGATTTTAATTTTTATCCTCTTGTGAATTCCTATCTGATTCGCTCAAGTCAGTGACTTTCTCTCACTTATGGTGAGCAGCAGAAGTTATTCAAAGAGGGCGAATGCAATTCGCCCCTACAATGATATTATTGTGCCAATGGTAGGGGCGCACCGTGGTCAGTGAGTTTATCGAACTGCGTGCGCCCAAACTGTCCTATAGATAGATATTTCTTCAAAATTCAGATGCACCCATAATAATCCTTTTTTGTCAAGGCAGAAATGCTTAAGAATTGTGTCGCTATGGTCATTAGTTTTATCCCGACTCTGTGGCCCTCTCCTCTAGAGTCTTAACAAGTAATTGAGATGCACAAGCAGCTAATCTACTGAGAAACCCAAAAAATGCGTCTTTGATTGGGATCCCGTCGGGGACTTTGTTCCCCCATGACTTGCCGCGCTTGACTAGGATCAAAGCTGCGAGTAAATTGACCGCGCAATTGATTAACCCGTTCCTCCTTTTCCTGGGCTGCCAAACGCAGTTCTTCCAGTTTTGCCTGTTGCATCTGTTGGTAGGGTAGCAAACGAGCGATCGCAAAAACTGCCGTGATGGAAAGAGCGCTATAGGCAATAATTCGCAGCCAAATCTCGATAATTTGCCAGTTTTGGGATTTATTGCCGCTTTTTGGCTTTTTTCTGTTTTTTTTGTCGGTTTGGTTTCGTGTTCGTGCGGTCATAGATTTATGAGTATAAGTAAAATCGGTCAGAAAGGTGGCTAAGTAGCTGGTTATAATTTAAAAATGGATTTTGCCTTTAATCCCCCCTTGATAAGCTATCCCTTATAGGGATCTTTCTTAACAATTTTTGCAGTAAGCACTCCAACCCTTATCCTGACTTGATTTCAGTTTTTTCTTTGTCAGTAAGGGTGTCAACAAGG
>NZ_JADBTR010000006.1:0-89697 GCF_020246065.1 Microcystis sp. M144S2 | reverse complement strand
TCTCGCTGCTGCTTACTCAGACAGAATCAGAGGGAATAAAGCTGAGAATTTAGAAAAAGCGATCGCCTACTACCAAGAAGCTTTGAAAGTTTATACTTTTGACGCATTTCCCGAAGATTGGGCAATGACACAGAATAATCTCGGTGAAGCTTACCGTAACAGAATCAGAGGGGATAAAGCTGATAATGTAGAAAGGGCGATCGCTGGTTACAATGAAGCCTTGAAAGTGAGGACTTTTGAGGCATTTCCCCAAGAATGGGCAAGTACACAGAATAATCTCGCCTTAGCTTACAGTGACAGAATCAGAGGTGATAGAGCTGAGAATTTAGAAAGGGCGATCGCTGCTTGCCATGAAGCTTTGAAAGTTTATACTTATGACGCATTTCCCCAAGAATGGGCAAGTACACAGAATAATCTCGCTGGTGCTTACATTGACCGAATCAGAGGTGATAGAGCTGATAATGTAGAAAGGGCGATCGCTGGTTACAATGAAGCCTTGAAAGTGAGGACTTTTGAGGCATTTCCCCAAGAATGGGCAAGTACACAGAATAATCTCGCTAATGCTTACTCATACAGAATCAGAGGGGATAAAGCTGATAATTTAGAAAAAGCGATCGCCTACTACCAAGAAGCTTTGAAAGTTTATACTTTTGACGCATTTCCCGAAGATTGGGCAATGACACAGAATAATCTCGCCAATGCTTACAGGGACAGAATCAGAGGGAATAAAGCTGATAATTTAGAAAAGGCGATCGCCTACTACCAAGAAGCTTTGAAAGTTTATACTTTTGACGCATTTCCCGAAGATTGGGCAGGTACACAGAATAATCTCGCTACTGCTTACCGTGACAGAATCAGAGGGGAGAAAGCAGAGAATTTAGAAAGGGCGATCAAGTCTTATCACAATGCCTTACAAATCTATACTAAAGACAGTGATCCCCTCAATTGTTTACTAACTGCCCGTAATTTAGCTAACCTACACTACGATCAAAAACAATGGCAACCGGCCACAGAAGCCTATAATACTGCCATTGAAGCGGTAGAGAATGCCCGCTTAGAAGCCCTTAACCCCCAAAGTCGCCAAGAGGTTTTATCCAATGCTATTGATGTTTTTTATCGCATCGTACAAGCCCATCTTAATCTCAATCAGCCTGAGAAGGCATTAGAATATATCGAACGCAGTAAAGGGCGTAATCTGGTGGAATTAATGACTCAGAAAAATCTGCACCCCCAAGGCGTTAGTCAAGAAATTATCGCCCAATTAAATGAATTAAAACAACGAGTTGTTAACGAGCAAATCCGCTTACAACATCAAAGCATTAACCAGAATTTAATGGGTCGTGATAACTTAACTCCCTACGTTCAAGATCATAGTTATCTGAAAGAATATCAACAAGACTTAGATAATTTTATTGCAAGAGAAATTAAAGATCCTCTCTTTAACCTCACTCAAAAAGTTGAGCCTATTCCATTTACAGAAATTCAGGCTTTAACTGATGCTGAAACTTGTCTGCTGCAATGGTACATTACAAGGGAGAAAATACTCACTTTTGTCGTGTCTGCTGAGGGAGAGGTTAAAGTTTGGCAATCTTCCGAAGATGATATAAATCAATTATTTGATACAATCAACAATTATCGACAGCTTTACTACTCCAAAAATGGCAAACAAGAATGGAGAAATCAACTGTCTAACCTCTTACAGACTTTTGCTGATACTCTGCATATTAATGATATTCTTGCCCTCATTCCCGATACTTGTCAACGCTTAATTATTATCCCCCATGTATTTCTGCACATTCTCCCTATTCACGCTTTCCCCGTCTCTAACTCCCCCCTTTCTAATATTTCTCCCTCTAACTCCCCCCTTTCTAATATTTCTCCCTCTAACTCCCCCCTTTCTAATATTTCTCCCTCTAACTCCCCCCTTTCTAATATTTCTCCCTCTAACTCCCCCCTTTTTAAGGGGGGTTGGGGGGGATCAGAATTACAAGATTTATTTCCCAAGGGTGTACAATATGCCCCTAGTTGTCAAATCTTGCAAAAAATCTCCCAAACTTTTCACCATTCCGACTTTAATAAACTGTTCGCTATTCAAAACCCCACCAAAGACTTATTTTACACCGATTTAGAAGTTAATATCCTCTCAACTTTCTTTACTGAACCTCAAGTTATCGCCCAAGATAACGCCACCAAAAACGTTGTTCTTCCTCACCTCAAATCCTCCGATAACCACTGTTATCACTTCTCCTGTCATGGAAGCTTTAACCCAGCTAATCCCCTTGAATCCGCCTTATTTTTAGCGAATAAGGAACCCTTAACATTAGGCGAAATCTTTGAACTGCGCTTGCATAAATGCCGCCTTATCACCCTTTCCGCTTGCGAAACTGGCATGATTGATATAAACTCTATCAGCGATGAATATATCGGTTTACCCAGTGGTTTTCTGTTTGCGGGAAGTCCCAGCGTTGTCAGTAGTTTATGGACAGTTGATGACCTATCAACCTCCTTCTTGATGATTAAATTATATGAGATTTTATTTGATGAGAATCAGCAAGTTTCTGTACCAGTTGCTTTAAAAACTGCACAAAATTGGTTGCAGAATTTAACTATTGAGGAATTGGACAAATTTCTGGAGCAATATCAGCCGCAAATAGACAAACATCTTGCCCAACTGCGACCAGGACAACGCCTACGATATGAACAATCATTGAAACAAATAAAACAACGCCAACCCCATCCTTTTATAAGTCCTTATTACTGGGCAGGTTTTATCGCTACAGGGATTTAAGTTTCAGAATTAGCACAAACCTTTTTCATACCCAACTTAAAAGCACAAATACCGATAGCTGTCGCTACACCAACAGGAATACCAGCACTCACAGAAATCGGTTCTATAAAAGGTGCAATCATACCCGATTGTAAGCCTTCTCTAACTTCCTCTTGACAGATAAATTGGCGACATTTTTTGAGTAAATCGCCAATAGATCTATCTGGTTC
The DNA here is from genome assembly GCF_020246065.1 of Microcystis sp. M144S2. NCBI lineage: Bacteria > Bacillati > Cyanobacteriota > Cyanophyceae > Chroococcales > Microcystaceae > Microcystis > Microcystis sp. M144S2. The sequence goes on along the minus strand of NZ_JADBTR010000006.1, from coordinate 86,700 downwards.
TGTACCAGTTTCTCGCATTAGCAGTAAAGGTACAGCATCCTCAAGATAACCTTCGCATTCTTCAATCGCATCCAAAGCAGCGATCGCACTTGGATTGTCTGCCAATTCAGCGCGAAACTGGGCAATTTCTTCGGGAGTAACTTTAGTTGATTCAATATCCATAGGTTATTCTTATTTACAGACAATACTGATTGTATAGTTTCTATTTTGCCATCTAAAGTGTTAATCTGACTGGTTACTGATAACTGAAAAGGTTATTAATTCCCTACCATTGTGATAATTGCTGTCATTTAAACCACGACAAAATTAACTAATTTGCCCGGGACAACAATCACTTTTTTGATTTCCTTACCCTCTAAATAACGTTGGGCGATTTCTGATTCCAGGGCGAGGGTTTCTAGGGTGCTTTTATCGGCACTAGCGGGAACTTGTATCGTGCCTCTGGTTTTTCCCAAAATTTGGATGACAAGGGTAATCTCGTCCACAATAAGGGCAGTGGGATCAACTTTTGGCCAGGGTTGCAGGTGAATTGATTGACTATGACCTAAAGCTTGCCATAATTCTTCGCTAAGATGGGGAGCAAAAAGGGAAAGTAAGATTAATAGGGTTTCGATTCCTTCCCGATAAATGGGGGATGCAAAACACTTATTATCCCCTAAAGCGTTACTGAGTTTCATCAATTCGGAAATGGCGGTATTAAATTGATAATCTCCTTCTAAATCCTCGGAGATTTCTTTAATAGCGGTGTGAATTGCCCGTCTTAAATCCTTGTCAGTTTTCGAGAAAGTTTCTATTTTTTTGACTTGCTTGGGTTTATTTTCAATATATTCGCTGACTAAACGCCACACCCGATTAAGAAAGCGAAATTGTCCTTCTACCCCCGCATCATCCCACTGTAAATCTTTTTCTGGGGGTGCGGTAAAAAGTATAAACATTCGGGCAGTATCGGCCCCGTATTTTTCGAGAACTTTCAGAGGATCAACGCCGTTATATTTCGACTTAGACATTTTTTCAAAGAAGAAAGATAGAACTTCTCCCGTGTCTTTATCGCAATATTTATCCTCTTTATAGATAACATTTTCTGCGGGGACATATTTGCCAGTTTCGGGATTTTTGTAGGTTAATCCCTGTACCATTCCCTGGGTTAATAGACGGTTAAAAGGTTCATCGACATTAACTAAACCTCGGTCTCTTAAAACTTTGGTAAAGAAACGAGAATAGAGTAAATGTAGGATAGCGTGTTCGATTCCTCCGACGTATTGATCCACGGGCATCCAATCATTAACCTTCTCGAATTGAAAGGGTATATCTTCATTTTTAGCATCGGTATAACGGAGGAAATACCAACTAGAATCGATGAAAGTATCCATAGTGTCGGTTTCCCGTTTTGCGGGAGTGCCACAGCGAGGACAATCCACATTTACCCAGTCTTCTAATTTGGCTAAAGGAGAAGCACCTCGACCGCTAAATTCGACATTTTCCGGTAAAGTAACGGGTAAATTATCGATAGGTACTGGTACGGTTCCACAGTTAGGACAGTGGATAACTGGAATCGGACAACCCCAATATCTTTGACGGGAAATTAACCAATCCCGGAGGCGATATTGTATTCTAGCTTTGCCGTAACCTTGGGCAGTGGCATAATCAATAATAGCGGTTTTTCCTGCTGTAGAATTCAGTCCATTAAATTGAGCGGAATTAATCATAATTCCTGCTTCTGTATAGGCCTCTTTTAACTCAATTTCGCCACTTTCTGGAGTAATAACTATCTTAATTGGTAGGTTATTTTCCTGAGCGAATTTAAAATCGCGACTGTCGTGAGCCGGGACTCCCATTACTGCACCAGTACCGTATTCGTAGAGGACATAATCAGCAATTAAAATCGGAATTTCTTCACCAGTAAAAGGATTAATTGCCAGTCCTCCGGTTTTAATACCGCGTTTGGGTTTATCTTCGGCAGTTCTTTCTAATTCGCTTTCGCTGGCTATCTCTTGAATAAAAGTTTCTACGGCCGATTTTTGTTCGGGAGTGGTAACTTGTAAAGTTAAGGGATGTTCGGGAGCAAGTACCACATAAGTGACTCCATAAACCGTATCGGGACGAGTGGTAAAAACGGCAATTTTTTCTGTGGAGTTAACAAGAGGAAATTCTAAATAAGCACCTACCGATTTACCAATCCAGTTGGCCTGCATGGTTTTAACCCGTTCTGGCCAACCGGTAAGTTTATCTAAATCAGTGAGTAATTGTTCGGCATAATCGGTGATTTTTAGGAACCATTGCCGGAGTAATTTTCTTTCTACTTTAGCACCCGATCGCCAAGATTTTCCTTCACTATCTACCTGTTCATTGGCCAAGACAGTTTGATCGATAGGATCCCAATTCACTGCCGCTTCTTTTTGGTAGGCTAATCCTGATTCAAAAAACTGTAAAAATAGCCATTGGGTCCAACGATAATATTCCGGGGAACAGGTGGCAACTTCTCTTTCCCAATCGATAGATAATCCTAACTGTTGTAATTGCCGTTTCATCTGGGCAATATTTTGATCAGTCCATTTTGCCGGAGGAACTCCCCTTTCAATAGCGGCATTTTCTGCGGGTAATCCGAAAGCATCCCACCCCATGGGATGCAGGACGCGATAACCCTGCATTCTTTTCAGACGGGCAATCACATCGGTGATAGTATAGTTACGAACGTGACCCATGTGCAGGTTGCCTGATGGATAGGGGAACATGGAGAGGGCGTAAAATTTCGGTTTATCGGCGTTTTCTGGGGTTTTGTCCAATCCCATTTGCTGCCAAATCTTCTGCCATTTCTGTTCGATTTCTGCGGGGTTGTACGGCACTGGGGTCTTTTCTCCTGAGTTTTATCTATCCTTCCTATTTTACAGCAGCCGGCTGGGGGCGATTGCCAGTCTTGGGGTTATCTACCCTAGCAAAAACCCTCTGGGTTTTAAGTAAGTGGTTCTAATTAAATATGAAGATAGATTTTGGGTTCGATCCCCCCTATCGATTAGTCAGATATTTCTTAACAAAAAGAGAAGAAACTTAAAAAAAGGGGAAACGATTGATAGCTATAGTTTTGAAAGAAAGAATCAAGGTGGAGGTCAGCAAAAAAATGGAGAAATGGGCAGCCCAAGAATTACAGTATGGTGGAAAACTTGGCTGGACAGCTTAGTACAAGTGTTCTAAAAGTTTCGGAAAATCTAGCCGCGATGAATGGCAATCTTTGTGTGACACTATTTATAAAAAGGTTCCGCTCAATTTATTCTTGATCAATATGCTATTAAAATTACCTAAAAACCTGAAAATTAAGCGAATAGTATTATTAGTATTCTGCCTAGTGATAGGGATATTTGTCTGGTGGTTATCGTGGCAATCCACCGGGATGAGCCAAATTCAACGCCCCGAAACAGTTGCCCAACAAATTTACCAAGCAATGCCAGATTTACCGAAAGAAAACAACTATATCCGTCGAGAGACAGGAGCGATCGATCCGAATAATACCCTAATCAGTCGCTTTCTTCGTTATCATCAAGATACCAAAAAAAGATTTACTCTCATCCGTTTTGATTGGCAATTAACCCTAGGGGATTACCTAGGAGTGAACGAGAAAATCAGCGAAGAAAACTATCCCGGACAAGCAACCCTTACCGTTAACCCGATGGCTGCCGATATCAAAGCGATGAACAGTCTTAATCGTCGTCAACGGCAGCAGTTAGTCACCCTTCTAGTCGAAATTTATAACCCCGCTATTCTCCCCCAAGAAACCCCCAATCCTAGTCCTTCTCCTAGTCCCTCTCCCCCTCGTCCATCATTATCAAAACCGGGAGATGCTGACCTATTAAAATTCTAGAAAATTATGGAAAAAATTCTCAAGTATGGTTCGGGTTGGCGCCTGGGTTGGAATCCTACGGCAGCCGTTTATAAAGGATTAATTGGTGGCGATGATTGGGCGATCGAATTAACCGAGGCAGAGTGGCAAGATTTGCGTCGGTTACTATCACAATTGACCGCAACTATGGCGGCCATGGCCACAGAATTAATGGATGAAGAAAGTATTGCTTGTGAAGCGGAAAGCGAGCTTTTATGGTTAGAAGCGGCAGGATTTCCTGATAATTATTCCCTGCGATTGATTCTCTATCAAGGTCGCGGTTGTGAGGGCAATTGGTCGGCCACTGCCCTGCCAGAGTTGCTCGCTGCTTGGGACAATTTGCTTTACAATTTTTAAGAAAGCGGTGGACATAAGTTAATTTTTGTTTCCCCCTCTTGACTTTTAGATTCCCCTGTGCTGCCATGATTGCCCATCCGAGGACGAAGACCGATAATCTCACCTACACTCCGCCCCCATTGCTGAAAAACGGTTTTGCCATGACTCTCTATGTGTCCCTAAAAGCGCGAGAAACCTGGCAAAATACGATCGCTATTCCCGAACCAGTCTATCAAGAAACCATTTTCACCGGGGCCAATGCCGTCCCCATCTACGGGATTGTTTCCATTCCCCCGCAAGCGAAAGGAACAATTATCGGGACCTACGGCATCACGGGAGACTTAGATAATCAATGGTTTTTAAGGATTTTAGGCAGAAAAGCCGTAGCGAGAAACTACGCGGTCGTCCTCTTCGATTGGCGGGCCCACGGTAAGACAGCCGAATTATCCCCGACTCTCACCTCCGATGGCATCTATGAAGGGCTAGATTTCATTCATATTGCCGCCCAAGCTCAAAAAATGGGCTGTCCCGCTCCTTTTTGGTTCACAGGTTACTCTCTGGGGGGACAATTAGCCCTCTGGGGAATTAAATCGGCAGAGAATCAGGAAGATATGGGGATCGATCCCGCCCATATCGGTGGTGGGGCGGTAATTTGTCCTAATTTAGACTCTAATCGTTCCTTATCCTATCTCGTCCGGGATACCTGGGGGAAACATTTGGAAAAAGCGATCGCCAGGGAACTACGCAAGTTAGCCAAACGCATCCATAAAGCCCATCCCGATCATATCGATCCCGAAGCAATTACTCGCGCCACCACGATTGCAGGATTCGATCGAGAATTAGTGATTAAAAAGCTAGGATTTGAGACAGTCTATGACTATTATGCCGCTAGTAGTCCCTTGCCCTTTCAACCCTATTTAACTAAACCCACTTTTATCCTCTATGCGGCCGATGATCCCCTCTTTTCCCCCGCAGTTATTCCCGATCTGCAAGCAGCGATCGCTGATAATCCCCACGTGGATCTACTCTTAACCAACCACGGTGGTCATGTGGGTTATATCAGCAGTTTATCCTGTCAGCGTCAGTGGGGCGATAGCGATCGCTGGTGGGCATGGAATCGGGTTTTAGACTGGTTTGACCAAAAAACTGGCAAATAAGGGCTAGTTTCTAGGAGTCAAAGGCCGCTAGAAACTCCTCCACCTGTTCCCGAGTCGGTTGGGATGCGATCGCGCCTGCTCTTCTTGTCACCATTGCCCCCACCGCACAGGCATAAATCACCGCCTTACGCGCTAAATCGGCATTTTCCTCGATTTTATCGCCTCCAAGACCGGCACGAGCCAAAAAACCCGCCACAAAGCCATCCCCCGCCCCGGTTGTATCCACTACTTCCCCGGGAAAAGCCTCCACATTGCCGCTATTTTCGCCTAAATGATATTTACAACCTTTTGCGCCGCGCGTAACCAGAATTGCCCCTAAATTGGGGTATTGTGATGATATTTCTCCAGGGGTATCAGTGCCAAATAACCATGATGCTTCTTCCTCGCTACATTTGAGCAAATCGGCCTGGACGATAAAATCTCGAATGATATCAGGGGCAGCCTCAAGATTAGGCCAAAAAACCGGCCGCCAGTTGATATCGATCAATACTTTCACTCCGTAAATTTTAGCCAATTCGAGGGCGCGTTGCATTGCCCGGCGGGAAAGGGGATAGGCTAACCCTAGGGTTCCCATCACTAGATAATCGGCATTTTTAAACAGATTTTCGGGCAATAGGTCAGCATTAAGGGCAGTATCGGCAAAATCAGTCGTTTTTCTGCCGCCAAAACCCGCAAAATGTCTGTCTCCCCCAGCATCGCGGGTGACATAAACTTGTCGGGTGGGTAGGGTGGCATGATACTGTACACCAGTGGTATCGACTCCGAGAGCGTCTAGCAAGGCGATTAACTGTTCTCCGGGTTGATCTTTGCCCACACAACCGATAAAAGCCGAATTTATGCCCAATTTTCGCAATCCACAGGCCACGTTTGCCGGCGCACCCCCGGCGTAGGTTGTCCAAGAAGTTACTTGCTCTATAGCGCGATCGCTTTGATCGGCAATTAGATCATAGAGGATTTCCCCTAAACAAATGACAGACACCGGCGAATATCTTTGATTGTTAAGCATTGGTGTGGGGTGTGGGGAAGTGGGGTGTGGGCTTCGGCCGTGAGCTCAGCCGAACGGGTGTAGGGTGTGGGGTGTGGGGTGTGGGGAAGTGGGGTGTGGGGTGTGGGGTAATGGGTGTGGGAAGTGGGCTTCGGCCGTGAGCTCAGCCGAACGGGTGTGGGGTGTGGGCTTCGGCCGTGAGCTCAGCCGAACGGGTGTGGGGTGTGGGAAGAATAAATAAAAATAATCTCCTGACGACCGACTCCTATCTCCTGACTCCCGATCACTGATTAATAACTTGTCAAGAAATCACGATAAATAAACTAGAGATTATCTTAGACATTTAGTATAATCAAACACATAGATTAGGGGAAATTGCTCATAAATCAGCCCGATCGAGCGTGAATCCTCTTTTATTTTTTAGTCTTAGACTAAGGAAATATCATGGTTGATTGTAGTCGGATTCAGTTTGACGAGGATAAAAGCAAGATAGATCTATTGCAACTACGAGAATTATTTAATTTAACCGCATTTTGGGCAATTGATCGCCGTTTAGAAGATTTAGAAACCGCAATTGACTATAGTGATCCGGTGGTGACGGTGTGGAATGAGCGGCAATTAATTGGTTTTGCTCGCGCCATTTCTGACGGCATTTATCGGGCCACTATTTGGGATGTGATCGTTCATCCCGATTATCAGGGAGCCGGTTTAGGGCGTAAATTAGTAGAAACAGTTTTGGCCCATCCCCGAATAAATCGGGTGGAAAGAGTCTATTTGATGACTACTAATCAAGAAAATTTTTACCAGCGCATTGGTTTCCAAAGCAACGCCACCACGACGATGGTATTATTTAATCGTTATCCCGAGGAGTTTGCCTATCCGGCGATCGAGGTAAAGAAAAAACGATCCGTGTGAGCTTGTCCTGACTATTGTTATCGATTTGATCTAAGCTCATTTCCCCCCCCGAGACTTCGATAATGCCTTTCGCTAACTGAAATTTAAGACCGGGAGAAAGACCGAGAGCTTGAGTAAATTGTTTGACTTCTTCCGGCTTTGATTCTAAACTCAAGGGGGAAATTTCTGGCATTTGCCAGAGAGCGATTTCCCCCGGAAATTCTAGGACAATAGTGACTTTTTTCTCGCCAAGGGCGCTTACCGATATACAAATAGAGCCGCTCGTTAAGTTGGTGATCGCTGCATCGACTAGAAGGACAAGAGCGGAGTATAAACGCTGATAATCGGCAATAATAGCAATATCATCGGTTAAAGGGCTAAATTTAAGCTGAATATTGCGGTTAGCTGCCTGTAAATAGGTTAAACTTGCCCAATCTTGCCAGAGTTTAGTTAAAGAAAAAATTTCTTGATCGAGAGGTATAGTACCAGACTCTAGTTTAGAGAGATTAATCATCTCATCGAGCATTGCCATCAGTTTACGGCCCGCCAGTTGTCCCTGGGCGATAAATTCCCTTTCCTCGGCCGGACTTTCACAAAGATCGGCCAGAATCATTTGATGGAGACTGATCATACTGCTCAATGGCGATCGCAATTCGTGGGCAACCCGTCCTAAAAAACTGCTTTTGAGGTGATTAATTGCCACGGCCAGGTGATAAGCGAGGCGAGTTTGCTGTAATTCCCGTTTTAAAGCGTCAATATCGTCCATATTTACAGAAAAACTGCCCCTTGTCGTAAGATATCCCATCTTTGACATTGCCAACGTGCGACGGTGGAGGGTTGTCCACTATTGATTATTCCCCATGCTTGCCTTTCTGTGGGTGCTAAGACCGTCACCGAGGGAAAAGTAGTCATAATCGCCTCTGGAGTTAATAAAGGCTCTTGTCCTGACAGATTAGCACTTGTGGTCGCTAAAACACCAGTTCGACCGAGAATTTCTCTTGCGATCGCATGAGCGGGAACTCGGATCCCGATCGTGCTAGGATCCTTCGGGTTAAGAACTTTTGGTACTTTTTCAGAAGCAGGTAAAACCAAAGTTAGGGAGCCGGGCCAGTGTTTTTCGGTCATTTGCCGCCAAATTTCCCTTTCTTCCTGATTTCCCTTGACATAATCCCATAAATCTGCTGCTGAGGCCGCCATGAGAATTAAAGGTTTATCAAAAGTCCGTTTTTTAGCGGCAAAAACTAAGGCAGCATAGGGGGGAGAAACCGCTAAAGCGGGGACTGTATCCGTGGGAAAAGAAACCACTTGACCACTGAGGGCCGCGTGAACAATTTCGTTAAGAGAAGCAGTAGGCATTGAGAATTGATCATTTTTGGGGACTAATTTAGCCTAAAACTTTTTGGTACAATTTTAAACGGGTAGGGTTGATTCATGAATCAACCCTACCTTGAATCAACTCTACCTTGAATCAACTCTACCTTGAATCAACTCTACCTTGAATCAACTCTACCTTGAATCAACCTACTTGATCAGCGGGGTATCTGAAAGTTTTTAACACCTACCGACTTATCTCCAACCAATTATCGACAGTTAATTATGAACGAGCCTGATACTTTTGCTAATCTCGAACAATTAGAATATATTCCCTACCTAGATGCCACGGGTAATATCTGTGCTGATTTCCAGGGAAAAATCGGGGTTTATGCCATTTTTGATCGAGAGCAAGTCTTAGAGTTTGTCGGCTATTCTCGTGATATTTATCTCAGTTTAAAACAACATCTTGCCCGACAGCCCCAAGCTTGTTATTGGCTAAAAATCCAGTTGATTGAGCGTCCTAATCGGACTATTCTCGAATCGATTAAACAAGCTTGGCTAAGAGAAAGTCAGGCAGTAATCGGCAATGAAAAACTCTGGACAGAACCAATTGATGCTAAATTAGCCATGACTGAGACAGAAAAAGAAATTTATCAAAGTGCTGACGAAGTAGGGCAAATCAAGTTATTAAAACAGGTATCCAGACGAGTAGAAAACGATATTTTATCAACCCTAGAAAAACGGGGAGTACAGATGGAAATTCGTTTTAATCCCAAGTTAAAAGAACAGGGTTTGCTCGATTTAAAGTAAAAATTAAGTAGGTAGGCGTTAAAAGTTATCAGATGCCCCCCTTATCAAGGGGGGATTAAGGGGGGATCCCCACCCCCCTTATTAAGGGGGGACTAAGGGGGGATCGGCACCCCCCTTATCAAGGGGGGCAGGGGGGATCGAACCTAAAATTCATTTTTAATTTAATTATAACCAGCTACTTACTAGGAGCGATCGATTCTCCAGACAAACCGCTATGATAGTATATCGCCCCCTCCCCACACCAATGGAACAGCGATGACCACTCCAGACTGGCCAAACCTACTGCAGCAACTACTCGATCGAAAATCCCTTTCCCTTAACCAAGCTGAAGAATTAATGACCGGATGGTTAAACGGCCAGATTCCCGAAGTTTTATCGGGGGCGATTTTAGCGGCTTTGCAAGCAAAAGGAGTCTCGGCCGCCGAATTAGCGGGAATGGCCGGAGTTTTACGGCAACAATCTCGCTTAGAAGACCCTAAACCCCATACTACTCCCGTTATCGATACCTGTGGCACCGGCGGTGACGGGGCCTCAACCTTTAATATTTCCACTGCCGTGGCTTTTGTGGCGGCCGCCGGGGGCGTAAAAGTGGCTAAACACGGCAATCGCTCGGCCTCCAGTAAAGTCGGTTCGGCCGATGTTTTAGAATATCTTGGGGTTAATTTAAGCACCCCTGGCGAGAAGGTGGCGGCGGCCTTAGATGGGGTGGGAGTGACCTTTCTTTTTGCCCCCGGTTGGCATCCAGCCCTGAAAAGTGTGGCTAATCTCCGCAAAACCCTGAAAGTTCGCACGGTTTTTAATCTTCTGGGCCCTCTAGTTAATCCTCTCCGTCCCACAGGTCAAGTTATCGGGGTTTATGACCAGCAATTTCTCACCCCGATGGCCACAGCTTTGGCACAAATGGGAACCCCAAAGGCGATTATTGTTCACGGCCGGGAAAAACTCGACGAGGTGGGGTTAGGAGATCTGACCGATATGGCTTTATTAAATAATGGCGAGGTGATTTCGTCGGCGATCGATCCCTTGTCAATTGCTATCCCCAGAGCCAGTTTAAATGCCCTTAAAGGCGGGGAAGTGCCAGAAAATGCCGAAATCCTCAAAAATGTCCTGCAAGGGGGGGGAACGCCCGCTCAACGGGATGCTGTGGCGATTAATGCCTCTCTTGCCCTACAGGTGGCAGAAAAAGTCACTTTTGGCGATCATGCTGCTGGTTTCGCCCTCGCACGCGAGATTTTAGCCAGTGGGTTAGCTTGGCAAAAATTAGAGGAGTTGGTTAAGTTTCTCGCTTAGGAAAATTCAAAGGAGACAGAAAGCAGAAGGCGGTCGGCAGAAGGCAGGAGATTATTTTTATTTATTCTCCCATCTCCCCACACCCCACACCCCACACCCCACTTCCCCACCTCAATGCACTTACTGCATGATATAAATGCCTAAACACGATGGTTAGGAGATTTCTGTTACAAACAATACAAAATCACCCAAGTTAAAAAGAATTAAATAACAAATAGAGACTAGGTAAATTACTAAATTTTTGCTAATGACGACAGTATTTTACAGAATACTTATTGTTAAATCCGGATTTCTTCATTTCTAACCCGCACCAACTAGAACAATTACACCCACAAACCAGAAGGAGATAGATTCGTGGTACAAGCAGCTGAAAAAGATGGAACAACTCTCAATAAATTCGAGAAATTTAAAGCCGAAAAAGACGGATTAGCCATTAAAGATGAACTGGAGCATTTTGCCCAAATCGGTTGGGAAGCGATGGATAAAACCGATTTAGAACATCGCTTAAAATGGGTGGGAGTTTTTTATCGTCCTGTCACCCCGGGCAAATTCATGATGCGTTTACGGGTTCCTAACGGCATTATTAGCAGTGAGCAAATGCGCGTTTTAGGGGAAATTGTGCAGCGTTACGGCGATGATGGCAATGCCGATATTACTACTCGTCAAAACCTACAATTACGCGGTATTCGTATCGAAGATATTCCTGATATTTTCCAACGACTAAAATCCGTGGGTATGACTTCGGTACAATCGGGCATGGATAATGTCAGAAATATTACCGGTTCACCCATGGCAGGACTAGACGCAGATGAATTAATTGACACCAGGGAATTAGTCCAAAAAGTCCAAGATATGATTACCAACTACGGTCAAGGTAATTATCAATTTAGCAATCTGCCCCGCAAATTTAATATTGCCATCGAGGGGGGACGGGATAATTCCGTTCATGCGGAAATTAACGATATTGCCTTTGTTCCTGCCTATAAAGAGGGAGAATTAGGCTTTAATGTCGTAGTAGGTGGCTTTTTCTCGGCTAAACGCTGTGAAGCGGCAATTCCTATGAATGTTTGGGTGAGACCTAATCAGGAGGTGGTGGATTTATGCCGAGGGATTTTGGAGGTTTACCGCGATAACGGATTGCGTGCCAATCGTCAAAAATCCCGTTTAATGTGGTTAATTGATGAGTGGGGAATTGAGGAATTCCGCACGCGGGTGGCTAATCACCTAGGTTATCCCTTGGCAACGGCAGCGGAAAAAGACGCAATTGACTGGGAAAAACGGGATCATTTAGGAGTTTTTCCCCAAAAACAGGAGGAATTGAGCTATATCGGTCTTTGTGTTCCCGTTGGTCGTCTATTTGCCGATGATATGTTCGATTTAGCCCGGATTGCCGAAGTGTATGGCAGCGGAGAATTACGTTTAACCGTGGAACAAAACGTGATTATTCCTAATATAGCGGCTGAAAATATGGCGACTCTTTTAACCGAGCCTTTACTGGCTAAGTTTACCCCCAATCCTACTCCTTTACAACGAGCGCTCGTTTCCTGTACGGGGGCGCAATTCTGCAATTTTGCCCTGATTGAAACCAAAAATAAGGCTGTGGACTTGATTCGTCAGTTAGATGCTGAATTAAATATCCCCCGGGGTGTGCGTATGCACTGGACCGGTTGCCCTAACTCCTGCGGACAACCCCAAGTGGCCGATATCGGTTTGATGGGGACAAAAGCTCGCAAAGACGGCAAAACCGTGGAGGGAGTTGACCTCTACATGGGGGGTAAAGTGGGTAAAGATGCTCACCTAGGCAGCTGTGTACAAAAAGGGATTCCCTGTGAGGATCTAAAATCGCTGTTAACCTCTATCCTCATCGAGCAATTTGGGGCGACACCGAAGGGTTAATTAAGTAGGGTTTGCTGAAAAAGTTTTTCCTGGGGGCAGGGTGTAGGGTGTAGGGTGTAGGGTGTAGGGTTTTACCCATTTTGAGGGGGTCAATTACCTAATTTTCAGGGAAAAAGTCCCTGAGTTCTCCCCCCGCTCACTCCCAGAGCCGGTACTTTTTGATTGACAAAAAGTCTAAAAGTCTTACCAAACAAGGTTTTTAGATTTATTCAGCCAACCCTACTTCGCTTCAAATTGAGCTTGTTTGCGAAGTAATTCCCCGATGGTTAAATTGGGTTGAGGTCGGCCATTAAAAACCGTTCCTACCTCAAATTTTTGCAACTGTACCCGTGCCAAATGATAGGCCTCATCGGGTAGGGGAATATAACCAATACTATCTAATAAATTGGGAACTCGATCGAGATAATGTTCGACAAATTTCTCTAAAGCGGGATTCTCTTGGGCTTTTTGGGCATTAACATAAATAAACAAAGGACGAGATAAAGGCTGATATTTACTATCCTCGACATTGCCGCGAGTTGGTTCAATACCGTTAACTTTTAAAGCTTTTAATTTATCCCGATTTTGTTCATAGTAAGCATGGCCAAAATAGCCTAATGCGTTGGCATCTTGACTGACGGCATTAACTAAAGCTTCATCATCTTCACTAAAGTTAAAATCCCCACGACTGGCATCTTTGCCGTTAATTACCTCACTAAAAAAATCGTAGGTTCCGGAGTCTTTACCTGGTCCGTGAAGGGTAATCGGTTGGTCGGGCCAAGCGGGATTAATTTGATTCCAACGTTTGATTTTATTCTCGGCTGCTGGTTCCCAAATAGTTCTTAATTCTGTGGTGGAAATATCATCAACCCAGTTATTTTGGGGATTAACTACCACGGTTAAAGCATCAAAAGCGATCGGTAGTTCGATAAATCTTACCTTATTAGTATCACATTCTTTTAATTCTTCCAGAGAAATCGGACGAGAAGCATTATTAATATCGGTTTCTCCCGCACAAAATTTTCTAAAACCGCCGCCAGTTCCTGAAATATTAGCGTCAATTTTAACATCAGCCAAAGCTTTGTTAGGGGTATTGGCTTTAAAATCTTCGAGAACTTTATCGGTAATTGGTGCTACGGTACTCGAACCATCGATTTTAATTGGTTTTAGGTCTTGAGTGGAAATATTGGCACAAGCGGGTAAAATGAGGGCAGTACCCAGGACAATTGCCACTACTTTGGTGGGACGAGATAGCTGAGTAAAAATTTCTAGCATAGGTGTCAAAAGGAGAAAGTAAAAACGGATATTGGGGAGACTTTTCAGTTATCAGTGGGGAAGTGGGAAGAAAAAAGCTGGGGGATGATGGATAAAAACCTTAATCTTTTCTTTGTTGTTTTTACGTCACTATAATGGTAGGGAAAGAAAAAACCCCTATTTAGACAGGAAAAGTTAGCGGCTTTACCCGCGACTTAAAACTAATGTTCAGTCAAAATAGATAGTAAAAGAAGTTGAGATTTTTGTCTAGTTATCGAGAAAATTTTTCTTGACAATAGATTATGTTTTTTTATTCACTTCTTAACCTATTCTTTACCAAGCAGTGGTAACTTTTAGCGTAAAATTTAAGGCAGTTTACGGATCAAAATTAATCCTATGCCCAGCAGAAACAGGACCAATTTACTAACAGCCTTATCCCTAGCGACTTTAACAGCGACTTTAACCGCTTGTGGTGGCGGCGATACGGCGGGAACCAGCGGAGAGGGAAGCAATAGAATCGCCCAGGTTCCTCTGCAAGGAGAGGTCGCCCTCAATGGTGCGGGTGCTTCTTTTCCTGCACCCCTATATCAAAACTGGTTTGTCACCATTAATCAGCTATTTTCCAAACTGCTAATTAACTATCAATCTACCGGTAGCGGGGCAGGAGTAGAACAATTTATTCAAGGTACGATCGATTTTGGCGCTTCCGATGTGGCCATGAGTGACGAGGATATGGCCAGAGTTAGCCGCGGGGTTTTACTGCTACCGATGACGGCGGGAAGCATCGTTATGGCTTATAATTTGCCCGGAGTAGAAGGGCTGAAACTAAGTAGGGAAGCCTATGTAGGCATCTTTTTAGGCACGATTACCCGTTGGAACGATACCAAAATTGCCGCCGATAACCCCGATTTAAAACTACCCGATGAAGAAATTACCGTAGTTCACCGGGCAGACGGTAGCGGAACAACGGGAGTTTTTACCAAGTTTTTAAGCGCCGTTAGTCCCGAATGGAAAAAAAGTATCGGTGAAGGAAAAGCCGTACAATGGCCGACCAAAAAAGGTAAATTTCTCGGCGGTAGAGGAAATGAAGGTGTAACTGCCCTAATTCAACAAAATCAAGGCTCGATTGGCTATATTGAGTACGGTTTCGCTAAAAATAATAACCTGCCTATGGCCGCCCTACAAAACCAGGCGGGTAAATTTGTCATTCCCGATGAAACCAACGCCGCTGCTACCCTCGCTAACGTTGAACTGCCTGAAAATTTACGCGCTTTTATCGTTGATCCCCCGGGGGAAAATTCCTACCCCATTGTCACCTATACCTGGATGTTAGTTTATAAAAAATACAACGATCCCCAAAAAGCTTTAGCTATGGAGGCGATGATCGAATTTGGACTCAATCAGGGACAGGAACAGTCCGCCGCCCTTGGTTATATTCCCCTACCGAAAAACGTTCGGGAACGAGTAGCCGCCGCTGCCGATGTCATCTATCCCGATTACACGATCAAGGTGGATTAGTCGCCGAAAAAATGTATTCAAAGTTACAATAATAGTGGAGAGAGGTCAATTTCTCCCTTAGCTACCTCAAACTAGCTGGATTTAAACCCTAATCATGAGTGCGCCCACAGTTTCACCCGACTCAAATTTTAAAGAACGTCCAGAATCGGAAAAAATCCTCGATAAAGGCTTTGTTGGATTAACCACCGCCTTTGCCATCGCTATTGGGCTGATTTTGCTCCTAATTGCCCTAGTTATTTTTATTCGGGCTTTACCGGCGATTCAAACCTTTGGTCTGGGATTTTTGACCAGTAGTGCTTGGAATCCCGTGCGCGGTCGCGAAGAATTCGGAGTTCTGCCCGTTATCTACGGAACTCTCGTTAGTTCTCTGATTGCCCTCCTGATTGCCGTTCCCCTCGGTATCGGTTCAGCCATTTTTTTAAGCGAAGATTTTATTCCCTTAAATGCGCGGACAATTTTGGTTTTTCTCGTACAACTTTTGGCCGCTATTCCCAGTGTTGTTTACGGATTATGGGGTATATTTGTATTGATTCCTATCCTCAGACCCCTTGGTAACTGGTTAAATGCTAATTTTAGTTGGATTCCTCTGTTTAGTACTCCTTTAGGGGGTCCTGGAATGTTACCGGCGGGGGTTATTTTAGCAATTATGATCCTGCCGATTATTATCGCTATCTCTCGCGACTCTTTGGCCGCTTTACCGCCGGATCTAAGGCAAGCTTCCCTCGGTTTGGGGGCCACCCGTTGGGAAACGATTTTTCGGGTATTAATTCCTGCCGCTTTTTCTGGGATTGTCGGGGGGATTATGTTAGCTTTAGGGCGCGCTTTAGGGGAAACCATGGCAGTAACGATGATTATCGGCAATTCTAACCGCATTAGTGCCTCTATTCTCGCTCCTGCTAACACGATCGCTTCCTTATTGGCTAACCAATTCGCCGAAGCATCGGGAATGCAAGTATCGGCACTCATGTATGCGGGTTTTGTTCTCTTGGTTTTGACCCTAGTAGTCAATATATTCGCAGAATTAATCGTTAATCGCGTCAAAGCTAAGTATTAAGACATCAGTTATCAGTTATCAGTTATCAGTTATCAGTTTTGAGTTTTAAGTGAGCAGTATGTATTAAGTGATCATCATCAAATGGCAGTTTACTGCTGTCTTTTCACTTTTCACTGTTTACTGTTTACTAATCACTGTTTACTGATTACTGTTTACTGTTCACTGATAACTGATTACTGTTCACTGATAACTGATATGGATAGTGCGAATTTAGGCAATAATCTCAAAAAGAAACCGAGTAGTCCTCGATCGCTATTGGGGACAATTATGACCGTTCTCTCGGCTTTATGTTTAGCCGTCACCGTGATTCCCCTCTTTGCCGTCCTAGGCTTCGTTTTTGTGCAAGGGGTGGGCCGTTTAAACGCCAATCTCTTTACCAAATTACCGCCACCGCCGGGGTTAGGAGGAGGAGGCATCGCTAACGCCATTTTAGGGACAATTATCGTCGTCGCCCTCGCCACAGCGATCGCAGTTCCCATCGGCGTTTTAGCGGCGGTTTATCTCTCGGAATTTAGCGGTGATAACAAACTTGCCCAGGGTGTGCGCTTTGCTACCAACGTTTTAGCGGGTGTCCCTTCGATTATTGTCGGGGTTTTCGCCTACGGTTTGCTAGTTGCCCCCTTATTTGGCGAAGGAACAGCCCTTTTAGGCTTTTCTGCCCTGGCCGGTTCGATCGGTTTAGCGGTGTTAATGTTACCGACTATTATTAGAACCACCGATGAGGCTTTAAAAATCGTTCCCCAAGACATCCGCTGGGCAGCCATGGGTTTAGGGGCCTATAACTACCAAACCGTCCTAAAAATCGTCCTTCCTGCTGCTGTTCCCGCTATTTTAACCGGTGTGACTTTAGCAATTGCTAGGGCTGCTGGAGAAACGGCCTCTTTAATTTTTACGGCATTATTCTCTAACTTTTGGCCTCGGGGTGTCTTTGAACCGATTGCCACCCTTTCGGTCCTAGTTTTCAACTTTGCTACTGCCCCTTTTGCCCCTCAACAGCAATTAGCTTGGGCAGGTGCTTTAATTCTCGTGCTTTTGGTGTTGGTAACTAACATTTTATCCCGTTTAGCCACGCGCCAGAAAACCTATTAAGTCAGGGAAAAAGTGAAAAGCAAAAAGGGATATTTAAGTAAAAATCTATCTATCTTTGCAATTCCTCAATTATCCAAATTCAAGGTAAATAATTTATGCTAACTAATCGCACTACCCAATCAACCGCAACCGTTTTAAAGGTGGATAAGGCTAATATTTACTATGGTAATTATCGAGCAGTGCGGGACGTTTCGATCGATATTCCCAAAAATAGAGTCACCGCTTTTATCGGACCCTCTGGCTGTGGAAAAAGTACCATTCTCAGGTGTTTTAATCGTCTCAATGATTTAATTCACGGTTTTCGTATTGACGGCAAAGTTTTTTATCATAACCAAGATATTTACTCTCAAGAGGTAGATCCGGTCGAAGTAAGAAAATACATCGGTATGGTGTTCCAGCGCCCTAATCCTTTTCCCAAATCCATTTATGATAATGTGGTTTACGGAGCGCGATTAAATGGTTATAAAGGTGATTTAGATGAATTAGTAGAAACTTCCTTGCGTCGAGCAGCTCTCTGGGAAGAAGTAAAAGATAAACTGAAAGAAAGCGGTTTTTCCCTATCTGGGGGACAACAACAAAGATTATGTATTGCTCGCGCTATTGCCGCTCAACCAGAAGTATTATTAATGGATGAACCCTGTTCGGCACTGGATCCAATTTCAACTTTAAAAGTTGAGGAATTAATGCACGAGTTAAAAGAACGTTATACAATTATTATTGTTACTCACAATATGCAACAAGCCACCAGAGTAGCAGATTTAACGGCTTTTTATAACGCTGAAGCCACCGATAAAGGTGGCAAAATTGGTTATCTAGTCGAGTTTGATCATACGGACAAAATCTTCAGTGATCCTCAAGAACAAGCAACTAAAGATTATGTTAGTGGACGTTTTGGCTAAATCCAGTTATCAGTTATCAGTTATCAGCTTTTTTCTTCCCTCTCCCTTTTCCCTTTTCCCTTTTCCCCAACACCTATTCCTTTGAAAATTATGTATAGTAAAGATGTTGTTACCGATGCGGTTTTGAGAACCAAAAACTTAAACGTTTACTATGGTTCTAATCTCGCTGTTCGTGATGTTAACCTTGATATTCCTGAGAAAAAAGCGATCGCTTTTATTGGTCCCTCTGGCTGCGGAAAAAGTACGGTTTTGCGCTGTTTTAATCGCATGAATGATCTGGTTAAAAGTGCCAAAATTGAAGGAAAAGTTACCTTTCGCGGTCAAGATATTTATGGTAATTCCGTTAATCCTATCGGGTTACGCAGTCGCATCGGTATGGTTTTTCAGAAACCGAATCCTTTCCCTAAATCTATCTATGAAAATATCGCTTTTGGGGCGCGATTAAATGGTTACATCGGCGATATGGATCAATTAGTGGAAGAATCTTTAAAAAAAGCCGTTCTCTGGGATGATGTTAAAGATAAACTCAAGGAAAGTGGTTTAGCTTTATCGGGGGGACAACAACAAAGGTTATGTATTGCTCGCGCTATTGCGGTTAAACCGGAAGTTGTTTTAATGGATGAACCCTGTGCGGCACTCGATCCAATTTCTACCCTAAAAATTGAGGAATTAATTCACGAATTGAAAACCCAATATACTATAGTTATTGTCACCCACAATATGCAACAAGCGTCGCGGGTTTCTGATTTAACGGCTTTTTATAATGCTGAACCGACCCCAAAAGGTGGTAAAGTGGGTTATTTAGTGGAATATGATCGCACCGAGGTTATCTTTCAAAATCCCGCTCAAGAGTCCACTAGAGATTATGTTAGCGGTCGTTTTGGTTAAAGTATTAATAATTAATCGTTATTTACGACTCAGGGATAGATTAATTTTTTCCTAGGGAATGATTGAAAAACGATTAACTTAACTGATTGCAAAAACGTTGTCTAAGTCTAAGGCAGTAGCGAGGGTAATATAATCTAATTGTGCTGGTATTTTTCCCCGTTGTTGACCTTCTTCTCTACCTTCTTTTATTGCTTCTTGATAGACTTTAGTTTGTTTGAGATGGCTAATACTAAATATGGCTTCAAAAAATAAGCTTACTAACATTAAGCACCCCCACAGTAATGCCAAGAATTCATCGCTTTAAAATACTGTTGAGTTCTATAGTTTAACACACTATAAATTTTACCTCGTTCATCACCCGGTGGACAATCATCTGGCACTTGAGTTAAACAGAGTTTTACTTTATCGCCGGGTAAAGCTGTTTTTAAAGCTGGAACTTCATCAATTTTCACATAGAAAAACAGAACAACTCCGTTGGTTAGAACCACAACTGCTTCTGCATCAGCTTCGTCATCAAATCCGGTGGTTATTTCTTGGATAAAAGTGTTAGAACAATAATTAATACGAGTGGGAGGTGGTGCGGCAAGAACTCTGGCAGTAAGAAGTAAATATAATAAAGTAAATCTAATAGTTTGTTGAAGATTTTTCATGACAAAATTTTCTAGATAAAACTAAACTCAAACTCAAACTCAAACCTTTTCTGTTATTATGGGAATAGGGCTAATTTTGCAATCGCTTATGTTCTTCTTCTGGCAAGAATTTTGACCTTGAGTTACTAACAGTTTCTCGACCGTGAGACATAATAATCCTCATGTTCCGTGATTGATCCCCGATAATTAAAATAGTCCCTTAACGACTACTATTGGCAAGGGACAGATAAAAAGCGCTAAAGGGATTGTAACCGATGACGGATGAAAGATTAGAACGGATCGAGAGCATACTACAGGCTACCGTTGTCCTCACGCAACAGAATCGAGAAGATATAGCACAGCTAACCCGTGAAGTTAGGACAATAGCAGGGAGTCTTGAACGAACCAACGAGTGCTTAAATCAATTTATCACTCAAGCTGAGAGCGATCAACAGTTTTTCCGCAACGAAGTCACCGGCATCCGTACAGAAGTTAAGCGAATCGTAGAGCATCTTTTCGGACAATCCCCAGATCAGGAGTAAAGATCAGCCAACGGGTATATATTAGCCAAATCACCAGCCAAAAGCTTGATCAACCCTAATTAATTCTTTATACAACGCTGATCAATGCGTCTTCTCAAGAAAAGGGAAGCAAACTCAAGTATTTTAGCTTTATTCCCACGGCATAAATAAAAGTTGATAGGGTGAGTCAATCTCACCCCATTTTAACCGTCTAAAACTTGGCTTTCTGGCGCAGCAATTCGGCTAAAGTCACATCGAATTTTGAGTGTCCCCCAAAAACTCCGCCAATTCAAAAATGAAAAGCATCAACCTCAAGAGTTGACAAAGAAAGGCTCATCAGTATGCGGCAGCCCAAAAAGATTGTATTCTGCACTAACAAGAACAAGATTAACCTATAACTTACTCTAGTACAGTCAAAGCTGATCGCTTGAAGCCATTAAAACTATCCAGGGTGCAGGAGTTGAACCTGCCTAGCACGAATTATGAGTTCGTTGCCTCAACCGCTCGGCCAACCCTGGGTTATACTATTAACTCATTATAGATCGGTAATCACTCCGAACGTGAAAATCCAGCCCCACCAAGATGAAAAAATTTGCAATCAGTACCTCCTTGCAGTTAGGACTCCTTTTGATGGTAGCCATGGTAGCCGCTGGCTTCGGTAGCGGTTGGGTAGCCTATCAATTGGGAATCGCCTCCCTGAAGGGAGTCAGTCAACCGGATATCAACCCCGCTAAAAAGTTTACCAACGATCGCACCAGTTATGGACGCAATCAAACTTTTATCCCCGTGAAAGAAGAAGAAGTAATTAAAAGAGTGAGAGTTTATATGCAACAACAGAAAAACAAACCGCAATCAAAGGACGAAACCAAAGGATAGGCTTTAAAAAAGGCGAATTTTGCCTTTTCGCTATGGATAATCAGGATTTATTGACTCGTTTAATTTTAGTCTTTTTACTAATCGTCCTCAATGCTTTTTTCGTAGCGGCGGAATTTTCGCTTGTGTCTGTCCGTCGTACCCGCGTCAGTCAGCTAGTGGCTGCGGGAGATGTGCCAGCGCAGACGGTCCAATCTCTACAAAGAAGTCTCGATCGCTTACTTTCCACTACCCAATTAGGCATCACCCTTTCTAGTTTAGCTTTAGGTTGGATCGGGGAGAGTACCATGACCGTTTTTGTGAAGAAATTACTAAGTTTTTTACCCTTTTCCTTAAACTGGCAAAATCTTCTCTCCCATGGGTTCTCTCTTTGTCTAGCTTTTTTAATCGTTGCCTATCTCCAGATAGTTTTTGGGGAACTTTATCCCAAATCCCTAGCTTTAATTTATGCCGAACCGATGGCGCGATTATTAGCGGCACCTATTGGCGTTATTTCCAGGATTTTTAAGCCTTTTATCGGTATTCTCAACCAATCAACTCGTTTTTTATTGGTTTTAACCCGTATCCCCGAAGTGGATCTACATCGTTCTAGTCGGGTAACTTCCGAGGAATTACAATTAATTATCAGCATGGAAGGGGAATTAACGGGATTAGAAGCGGCGGAAAGGAAAATTTTAAATAATGTTTTCCAGTTTGGCGAAATCACTGCCTCAGAAATTATGGTTCCCCATAACCGTTTAATAGCTATTCCCTCGACTGCGACTTTTCAGGAATTATTGCTACAAGTAGTTAACAGCGGCTATTCTTGTTATCCTGTGGAAGGAGATTCCAGCGATGATATCCGTGGTCTGATCGATTTTAAAGATTTAGCTTTACCCCTTGCCGAAGGTCAGTTAAATTTAACAACCCCGATTAAAACTTGGTTGAAACCTGTGCGTTTTTTCCCCGAAACCACTCCCTTAAATGAATTACTAACAGTGATGCGGGAATCATCCTTAAAGATGGTTATCATTGTGGATGAATTTGGCAGAACAGCTGGTTTATTAACCCTGAAAGATTTAATCGGTGAGATTCTGGGAACTTTTTCCCCTAGGGATCAATCGGGAACAGTAGAATATCAAATCCTCGATGAATCGACTTTTCTCGTACAAGCACAAATGAATTTAGAGGACGTGAACAAAGCATTAAATTTAAGCTTACCCTTGGCCGATGAATACCAAACCCTAGCCGGTTTTGTCCTCCATCATTGGCAAAAAATACCGAGGGTGGGAGAACAACTATATTACCAAAATTTAGAATTTACCATCATTTCTAAGGTCGGCCCTCGCCTGGAACAAATTAAGATTTATCGTCAACAACCATCCTAAGTATATAAACAAGAAATAACTTTTCTCATTTATCCTTCTTGCTTGATTGTTAATCGAGTCAATAGCTGCCCACTCCTGTCACCATGAAACACCTTTTGACAATCCTCCCCCTCAGCTTGGGATTAATTGCCCTCACCCCCGCAAATTTGCCCCTAGAACGTTTTGAAATCTCACAATTGGGAACATCTACGGGATACGATGAACGACTGCTAACGGACAAAAAAAACCTACTACAAGCGATCGATCATAGTTTACGTTATCTGAATAGCTCGGCAGCAATCCGCGCCTATCAAAATTATCCTATTCCTGAAATAACTCGTCAGCGAGTGCAGCGTTCCTTAGTACGTTTTCGTCAATTAGTGCAGAATTATCCCACTCCCGCAGCTCTACAAAAGGCAGTTAAAAAAGAATTTATTTGGTATCGTTCTTTGGGTAATGATAGCCAGGGAAATGTTAAATTTACTGGTTATTTTGAGCCAATTTATCAAGCAAGTCGGCAAAAAAACGCCGAGTATAAATATCCTCTCTATCGCCGACCTGCTAACTTTTCTCGCTGGTCTAAACCCCATCCAGCTAGGGTAGAATTAGAGGGAAAAGATGGTTTACTGGGGGAAAATAGCCGTCTAGCGGGATACGAATTAGTCTGGTTAAAAGATCGCTTAGAAGCTTATTTAGTTCATGTGCAAGGTTCGGCGAAATTACGTTTACCTAATGGTCAAATTATGAGCATTGGTTTTGATGGCAACACCGAGCATCCCTACACAAGTCTGGGAAAAGAAATGATTGCCGATGGTATTTTTCCCGCCGAGGGTTTAACCTTACCAATTGTTTTGGATTTTCTCAGAAGTAATCCTGAGCAATTAAAGAATTATATCCCCCGCAATAATCGGTTTATTTTCTTTCGAGAAACCCACGGTGCGCCTCCCACTGGTAGTATTGGAGTTCCAGTTTTACCAGAAAGATCGATCGCTACAGATAAAAGTATTTTTCCCCCCGGTGCTTTAGCAGTAATTGAGACAGAAATTCCCCAGGGAAATCTTAATAAAAAATTAGTGAGTCGCTATGTTCTCGATCAAGATACTGGCAGCGCGATTAAAGGTGCCGGCAGGGTAGATATTTTTATGGGAACAGGAAAAAATGCTGGCGAGCGAGCCGGTTTAATTAATACTCCGGGTCAATTATATTATTTATTATTGAGGGAATAGGAAATAGTATAGGTAGAATTAAGATAGACTTCGCGAAATCAGTTATTATACTTAAGTGAGAATATTAAAAATAGAATGATGGAAAAAAACAGAAATATAGATTGGTCGGATTGTGGTCCAATTACTTTAGTAGTCGTGCAGCCGACTTCTTTTTGTAATCTCAATTGTGATTACTGTTATTTACCCGATCGCCATTTAAAAAATACCTTATCCTTAGATTTAATCGAGCCGATTTTTCAGAGGGTTTTTAGTAGTCGTTTTCTCCAAGATGATTTTACCATTTGCTGGCACGCCGGCGAACCCTTAGCAGTTCCCATCAGTTTTTATGAAAGTGCCTTTGCTAAAATTGCGGAAGTTAGCGAGAAATATAATCAGCAGGGTTACTGTTTTCGTCATTCAGTACAAACTAACGCCACTTATATTAACGATGCTTGGTGTCAATTATTTAAAAAGCATGATGTTTATGTGGGAGTCAGTCTTGATGGACCGGCTTTTATTCACGATATCCACCGGCAAAACCGCAAGGGAACTGGCAGTCATGCTGCTACCATGCGGGGGATTTCTTTCTTGCAAAAACATGAAATTGATGTGAGTGTCATCGCTGTTTTAACGGAAGATTCCCTCGATTATCCTGACGAAATTTTTAACTTTTTTTGGGATCATGGTCTTACCGATGTGGCTTTTAATATGGAAGAAACCGAGGGGATTCATTCGCAATCTTCCTTAGATAAATTAGGTATTGAACAACGTTATCGCCAGTTTATTGCTAGATTTTGGCAGTTAGTCACGGCCAAACAAGGAGAATTTAAGCTGCGGGAATTTGAATCAATCTGTAGTTTGATTTATGCCGATGAACGCTTAGAAAATACTGATATGAATCGACCTTTTATGATTGTCAATTTTGATAATCAAGGTAATTTTTCCACCTTTGATCCGGAATTACTATCGATTAAAACCCAACCCTACGGTGATTTTATCTTTGGTAATGTTTTGACCGATTCTCTGGAATCTATCTGTGAAACTGAGAAATTTCAACAAATTTACGCTGATATGCGCGGTGGAGTCGATTTATGTCGCCAAAAATGCGATTATTTTGGGGTTTGTGGGGGGGGGGCCGGTAGTAACAAATATTGGGAAAATGGCACTTTCAACTCCACAGATACTAAAGCCTGTTTATACCGGATTAAGTGTATCACCGATATCGTTCTCGATCGCCTAGAAAATTTATTAGAAGTTTAAAGATTTTTTTAGCTATCAGTTATCAGTAATCAGTAAACTGATAACTGTTTACTAATAACTTATGAAAAAAACTTGATCTAAATACCATTTTTGCAAAGTAATGGCATGGTATTATTCTTCTTCTAAACTTAATCCTAACGCCTGTAAGCGTTCCGCTAGTCGATCCGCACGTTTCTGTTCTTTATCAGCGCGTTTCTGTTCTTTATCAGCACGTTTCTTTTCTTTATCGGCGCGTTTCTTTTCTTGACGCATTTGAGACTCTAACTCAACAGTTGTTAAAAATTTCTCTCCATCGGGACGATACAATTCTAAACTAGATTTATCCCAGATAAAACGCATACCTAAGCGGGGACTTATCCAGTCATTGATGGGGATAATTTCTCTTAAATTTTCTCCCTGTCTTTGCCATCCTTGTAAACGACAGCGCATCGGGTTATATAAATAGTATTCTTCTACACCATAGGTGTCATAAAACTCTAATTTTCGACTCATTTCTGCTTTTGTATTCTTCGGTGATAGAATTTCAAAAACTACTTGAGGAGCGATATTTTCTTCCTGCCATTGACGATAGGAACCCCTCCGTCCTTTGGGACGGCCAAAGGCTACCATCACATCGGGAGCAACCGGTGAAACCAAAGTAGAACGCAGAGGATACCAGAGTAAATCTCCGGCAATAAACACCTTAGGGTCATCGGCAAATATAATCTCTAAATTCTCCTTAATTTTAACAATCCACTCATATTGTTCGGTATTATCTGCCATCGGTTGACCATCGCTATCGGGGAAAAGAAGATCGTCGTCAATATCAAGATAACTAACCATTGTCTTTTAATTTTAATAGATGGTTGTTTTCTGATTGTAGCAAGATAATTATGAATGATGAATTATGAATTATGAATTATGAATTGGGGAGTGGGGAGAATGGGGTAATGGGGGAGTGGGGGAGAGGGGGAGAGGGGAGGAGGGAGAAAAAAGCTGATGGCTGACAAAAGGTCTTAAGCTGCGGTTATATCTAGTAGAGTCTATATTTATCAAAAAGTTAATTGACTAGAATCTATAAAGGCGTTAGGATTGATGGTGACAAATAGTTGTTATTGAGAAGAGGATAAGAACTTGATACAGGCAACCCTGCACCAGTTAAGGGTTTTCGAGGCTACCGCTCGACACAGTAGCTTTACCAAGGCGGCCGAGGAGTTATTTATCACTCAACCTACCGTCTCAACCCAAGTCAAACAACTCACAAAAGCCGTGGGTTTACCGCTATTCGAGCAAATTGGCAAACGTTTATTTTTAACCGAAGCGGGTCAGGAATTACTGTTCACCTGTCAAGAGATTTTTAATAAATTGGACAACTTTCAGATGAAAGTGGCCGATATTAAGGGAACTAGACAGGGAAAACTGACTTTAGGCGTAATTACTACCGCTAAATACTTTGTGCCGCGATTACTGGGGGCATTCTGTCAACAGTATCCCGGTATTGACATCGCCCTGCAAGTGACTAATCATCAGAAACTGCAAGAGCGAATGTTAAACAACGAGGATGACCTCTATATTCTCAGTCAACCGCCGGAAGAAGTGGAACTTTGTTCTCAGTCTTTTCTGGAAAATCCCCTAGTGGTGGTGGCGCGACGAGATCATCCTTTGGTGGGACAGAAAAATCTCCCCCTTGAGTGCCTCAACCAGCAACCTTTTATTATGCGCGAATCGGGATCTGGAACCCGCCAAGCGGTACAAAAATTATTTAATCTCCACGATATTAAAGTTAGGGTGCGCTTGGAATTAGGCAGTAACGAGGCGATTAAACAGGCTATTTCTGGCGGTTTGGGAATATCGGTACTATCTAAGCACACTCTCATCTCGGAAGGGGAAAACGGCGAATTAGCCATCCTCGACGTGGAACAGTTTCCAATTCAGCGCAATTGGTACGTTTGTTATCTGGCTGGAAAACAACTTTCCGTGATTGCCGATGCCTTTTTAAAATACCTGCTGGAAGCTAGTCAAACCATCCCCATTCATGCCCCGTTAAAAAATGGTGACAGCTTATTAGTGAGCCATTAAACCTTAAACTTTAATTCAGGATCATTTTTCTTCTTGAGGTGGTTATATGTTCGAGTCCTTCAGCCAGACCATCTGGTTGGTACCTCTTTATGCCTTCGCCGGCGCACTTCTCGCCCTACCCTGGTCTCCCGGTATTATCCGGCAAACTGGCCCGCGACCGGCTGGTTATCTGAACTTGATCATGACCTGCTGGGCTTTTTTGCATAGCCTTTTTGCTTTGCTCGCCGTTTGGGGTCGTCCGCCGCAATCTATAGCATTTAATTGGCTAAATGCCGCAAATTTAAGCATATCTTTAGATGTGCAGATTTCTGCCGTTAATATCGGGGCGTTACTGCTAATTACCGGCTTAAACCTCGCCGCTCAGGTATATGCGATCGCCTATCTAGAAATGGATTGGGGTTGGGCAAGGTTTTATTCTCTCGTCGCCCTCTTTGAAGGGGGTATGTGCGCCCTAGTTATCTGTAATTCGCTATTTTTCAGCTATTGTGTGCTAGAAGTTCTCACCCTCGGCACTTATCTACTGATTGGTTTCTGGTTCAATCAATCTCTGGTGGTAACGGGGGCGCGGGATGCTTTTCTAACTAAACGGATTGGCGATTTAATCCTCTTGATGGGAGTGGTGGCCCTTTTACCCCTGGCGGGAACCTGGAACTTTGACGAATTAGCAGAATGGGCGGCTACAGCCGATTTAAACCCCAATGTGGCTAATTTACTCTGTTTAGCCCTGATTGCCGGTCCGATGGGTAAATGCGCTCAATTTCCCCTGCATTTATGGCTAGATGAGGCCATGGAAGGACCGATGCCAGCGACAATTCTGCGGAATACCGTCGTCGTTTCCACTGGCGCTTGGTTATTGGTCAAATTAGAGCCAGTGCTACAATTATCGCCCTTAACCTTACAGGTGATGATCATTGTTGGCTCTGTCACCGCTATCGGTGCCGGTTTAATTGCGATCGCCCAGATCGATGTCAAGCGCTCCCTTTCCTATTCCGTCAGCGCCTACATGGGACTGATTTTTATCGCTGTGGCCACCGGACAAACGGAAACAGCTTTAGTGTTACTCTTTACTTATGCGATCGCTATGTCCCTGTTAGTCATGGTGGTGGGTAACATCATTTGGAATAATATCAGCCAAGATTTAAGCCAATACGGCGGTTTATGGTCTCGTCGTCCCGTTTCTGGTATTTGTTATCTCGTCGGTGCCGCTAGTTTAGTCGCACTGCCTCCCTTTGGTGGTTTTTGGTCATTGGCCCGCATGGGCGATCGCCTCGCAGAAATCAGTGGTTTACTGTTATTAGTGCTATTGTTGGTCAATGCCTTAACTGCCTTTAGTGTCACTAGAGAATTTTGCGTTTTCTTTGGCGGTAAAATCAAACCGATGACCCTGCGCTCTCCAGAAGCTCTTTGGCCCTTAGTTATCCCCATGACTGTGACCATGGGTTTCGCCCTTCATCTGCCGATTTTATTGGCGCAATGGCATTTATTACCAAGTAACTTAAATCTGGGAGTGGCTTTTCTCTTGGTACTTTCCACTGCTGGGGGCGTAATTCCAGCAGCCTATATTTATCTGAATGAAAATATCTCCAAACCGATCGTTTTTCAACCGAAAGCCCTTCAAGATTTCTTTGCTAACGACCTTTATACCGCCCAATTGTATAAAGTCACGATCGTTTTTGTCGTCGGATTAATCTCGCAAATTATTAACTGGATCGATACCTTTCTGGTGGATGGGATCGTTAATCTGGTGGGATTAGCCACGGTTTTTGGTGGTCAGAGTTTGAAATATAACGTCTCGGGCCAAACCCAATTTTACTTTCTGTCGATTATTTTGGGGGTGGCTTTGATCGGTATTATCATCTGCTGGCCCCTACTATCACAAATTTCTCTAGTTTTCAGTTAAAGATTTGATAACTTAGGCTTTTCTTTAGCATCCCCGGCCCTGACAATAGGATTTGTCCTGATTAATGGAAACAATTACCTATGTTCAATACCTCTCGTCGCCAATTAATCCGTTATGGGGGTGGTTTTTTGGGAACCGGTCTAGCCGCCACTGTTTTGGGTTCTCAGTTGTCCAAAACTAACGCCCAAACCGCCGTTAATTCTGAGCCATGGCTAACGGCTCAAAATAAAGGATTGAACCCAGACCAGGCCTTAACTATGCTCATGGAAGGCAATCAACGTTTCTGGGAACGAAGACAAAAAAGTCCTAACCGCGATCAAGCTCGACTCACAGAAGTGGCCGAAAGTCAAGCCCCTTTTGCGGCAATTTTGGGCTGTGCCGATTCTCGCGTGCCGGCAGAAATTGTTTTTGATCAAGGATTAGGAGATCTATTTGTTTGTCGGGTAGCGGGAAATTTAGCCACTTCCGAAGAAATTGGTAGCCTCGAATTCGGCACGTTGGTGTTAGGAGCCAAGGTAATTGTTGTCCTCGGCCATTCTCGTTGTGGAGCGGTAAAAGCCACCATTGAAGGGGGTCGTTTCCCCGGACAAATCGGTCGTTTAATCGATGGCCTACAGGTGGGAGTTGATCGGGCTGAAAAACAACCCGGTTCTAACAAACTTGAGCGAGCCATTAAATCCAATGTTGTCTATCAAGTAGAGAAATTAGGCAAGTCCCCAGTCATGGGTGATTTAGTAGATAAAAAACAATTAAAAATTGTTGGAGCCTACTACGATCTCGATACCGGCAAAGTGAGTTTAATTTAGTCAATTCTAGATTAGTCATCGTGTCGGTTGGCTAATCCTTTTCTCATCCCAGTCATTATAAATTCGATCGATACCAATATGCTCAGTACCCTGCTTTGGTTGCCAATAATTGGAGCAATTATCGTCGGTCTTTTCCCCGATAAATTTGCCCCAGCAAAATTACGTCAAATTACCCTCTTTTTTGTTGCCGCCGTCTTCTTGTGGTCTTTATATCTGCTGACCCAATATAACTTAACCAGTAATGGCTTTCAATTTTCTGAATACCGCGAATGGGCAAAACCAATCGGTTTAAGTTATAACCTCGGAGTCGATGGTTTGTCCTTACCGTTAATTATTTTAAGCTGTTTCTTGACAGGAATAGCTATCTATAGTAGCGAAGAAAAAATAGAGCGTCCCCGACTTTATTACATCCTAATCCTCCTGATTAACGCCGGGGTTTCTGGGGCATTAATGGCTAAAAACCTGCTGCTGTTCATCGTTTTCTATGAACTAGAATTAATCCCCTTTTATCTGATGATTGCTATCTGGGGAGGCGAAAAACGTGGCTATGCTTCGATTAAATTCCTTCTCTATACTGCTGTCTCTGGGTTATTAGTCCTAGCGGCATTTTTAGGCATAGGTTTCCTCAACGGTGGTACTTTTGACTATTCCTCCCTCTCGACCGCCGATTTCTCCCAAAAAACCCAATTACTGCTCTTAACTCTGCTGTTAGTGGGATTTGGCATCAAAATCCCCCTCGTACCTCTCCATACTTGGCTACCGGATGCCTATACGGAAGCTTCCCCCGCTACAGCAATTTTATTAGGTGGTATCCTCGCTAAACTCGGTACTTATGGCTTAGTTCGCTTTGGTCTGCAATTATTCCCGGAAACTTGGTCTTTAATCGCCCCCGGACTGGCAATTGTCGGCGTTATTAGCGTTATTTACGGGGCATTGAGCGCTATTGCCCAAAAAGACATTAAACGCATGGTGGCCTACAGTTCGATCGGTCACATGGGCTATATACTGGTAGCAGCCGCCGCCGGCACGGGTTTAAGCGTCCTTGGTGCCGTCGCGCAAATGATTAGCCACGGTCTTATTCTCGCCCTCTTATTCTATCTGGTGGGCATCGTCGAACGCAAAGCCGAAACTAGAGATTTAGACGTTTTAAACGGTTTAATGAACCCAATTCGCGGTTTACCCCTGGTTAGCGCCCTATTAATTCTCGCCGGTATGGCCAGTGCTGGTATCCCGGGATTAGTGGGATTTGTGGCGGAATTTATCGTTTTTCAGGGTAGTTTCTCCCGTTTTCCCGTGCAGACGGTTCTCTGTATCATTGCTTCTGGTTTAACGGCGGTTTACTTTGTTATCCTGCTTAATCGCACCTGTTTTGGTAAATTGGATAATAAACTTGCCTACTATCCCAAAGTCCTGAAATCGGAAACTATTCCCGCTTTTGTCCTAATGGTATTAATCGTCTTTTTAGGTATTCAACCCAATTATTTAGTCCGTTGGATTGAACCCACCACTAACTCGATGGTTGCCAGCTTATCGGGGGAAGCAAAACCTAGTTTTGTCTTCAAAAAATCTCCGCAAAAGTCCTCAAAAACCAACTGGTTGAATCGGGGTAAATTTTTGAGTAATAGTTAGTTATCCCTTGCTGTTTCCGAATTATTGTAACCGCTGCTAATTACTTTACCTAAAACTATGACTGGGACATTAATCAAAGCCAAAATTCCCCCTTCTAATCACGAATTCGCCGACATTATCCATCGTTTAGAAGCGGGTGGATCCATGTTGCCGGATACTCCCGAAAACCTGATGCAAATTATCGGCATTTATAAAGCTTATGCCGTGCCAATGGATTTTTATTGGCGAGATCTGCTCTACATTGCCGAACGAGTTTTCCTCGATCCTTTGCCCTTTTTTAAATATTTTCTACCCCAAGAATACCTAGACCTACAAAATCATTACGCTGGCGATAATGCCGATTTACGCATCTGGCGCGGTACGGGTTCCGCTCACCCTGAATTGTTAGAATTCATGGATAAAGGTAAAACCCGAAAAATGCCCAGATTAATCCATCATCTTTGGCATGACCGCGTTAATATGGAATTTGCTGAAGCTTGTATGCAAGCCATGTTATGGCATGGCCGCGATATGGGTTGGGGTTTATTTGATGCCTATCTCGATTCAGAAGAATATCGCCAAAATGCCGACCGCGCTATTAAGGCCTATTTCAAGAAAAATCCCGTCATGATGAAACTTTATGACCTGTTCCCCGATATGTTTTTGGAACAGGTGCGGATGATGTCCTACTACTCTAATTTAGGACTATTCTGGGAAGTGATGGCCCCGGTATTTTTCGAGATGTCTGATATCTACGATGAAGGCGGGTTTAAAGGTGTTCCCGATGCCATGAATTTCCTCGTTAATGGTATTTTTGCCATCGCTGGCCGGCCGATTTATCATCATGTTTATATTGATGGTCAATGCTACGAAATTATCCCCAAATCAAAGGCTTTTACTTGGCTTTATGAAGCGGCTTTACCCTATGTGGAAGCGGTCTTTTATCGTACTGCTCCCTTCCGGGGTACAAAGTCCTATAATGCCCAAGCAAAACAGGTTCCTGACGAACAAAAAGACTTTCACTATGGCATTCTTTATGCGGATGTTTTCCCCGTGGGTACTGCGGGAATTCCTCCCACTTTGTTAATGGATGATATGTATCATTTTTTACCCCAATATCTGATCGATTACTATCAGCAACAATGCCGGGGGGAAGATGATATTTTGATTCAATTGGGGATTAGTTTCCAGCGATCAATGTATAATGTTACTTCAGCAGTTATTCAAGCTCTACGCACTGCTTTACTCTATCCCCTCGACGATCCTAATCCCAAACATTTACTGAAAAATCGTCAATTCTTTGAGGCACAAATGGACAGATTTAAACGCCCCGAAGCGCGTCTTAGAGATATCCAAAGTCCTAATTATCGTTGAGGTTTTTTGGTTACTTTTCTGGTGGGTTTATAGCCCACCTTTTTTTGATTATGAGATAACCGACACCCAACCTCAAAAAAGATGACCACTTCTTCCATCATCGATAATTAATACTAAATCTGGGTATTAAAAACTGATTATTTATTCCCCTTTTTGCATGAGTGCATGAGTAGAAAACGGGTTTCTCGGAGAAACCCGTTTTCTGTGCGTTACTCAGCGGATTTAGTATGAGTTGTTATACCAATTCTCCAAAGTCTGACTACAGAAATTTAATCCCCCTAAATCCCCCTTAAAAAGGGTGACTTAAATTCGATGTGTAGTTTTCATTTAGAGAAATGGTATTATTTGTCTGTTTTAGGTTTTAATTTAGAGCAGATTTATGGTTCTTCGGTTTGTCTTATGCAACGTACAGGTTTATAAGGCATGAAACTCTTATAGAGAAAGACATTTGGCGATTTTTGTTAATTGTTTTCGAGCTAGAGCGAACTAATCAATTAAATCTCTTGCCATAAGGATTTAGTCGATTTATGCCCCCCTATCGAACCATAACAAGTAACGAAGAGCCAGATTTATCAAGAGGGTTGCTCTTAAGCTTGGAGCCAACTTCTCAAGATATTAATTACTACTGGAGTGAAAGGTTCCATTTGATCTTGCTGAGGTTGTGATAGGTCATCGATTAATATATTTAATATTTCATCATCCTCTAAGCCGTCATCTGGATTTATGCCATTTTCCCATAATAAAACATTAGACAACCGCTTCCGTTTTTCGATCAAAGCACGGTTATTTTTTTCATGGTCACCCAAATTTAAAACTCGAATCGTCACAGCTGCCCGATCGCTCAATCCTTCTACCCGACCACTAATTTTGAATCGCAGTTCTGTTTCACATTCTGTCATCAGGGGAGTTAGGGGTAGGTGTTGAGATTTATGTGCATCACCGCATTGATTAGGGGTATTACAACTAGCAACAATATTTGAAAAGTCGAGCGTACGTTTAGGATTTAGCTTTTGAGCTTCTATATGCTCATTATGGCAAGCATTAATTTTTTCGATTCGCTGGCAGCAATAGGCACAAAGATAAAACTGCTCATTAAGAGCATAGTCTCGAATCTTTGCCCGAACGACTTTCCCTTCTTCTGTTTTATCTAAATCATCGTATGCCCCATGAGGGTTCTTCCTTTTCCAAGCTGTTAAACAACAAGGTTCAGCCCCTTTACTAATGGTTCGCATAAGTTTCAGCCCCTTTACTAATAGACCTCTTGCATAAATCCGAAAACAAACGATAGAAACAATAATGGGAGGGACTTTCAGTTAATTATTTATTAGTAGTTGATAATCTTCAAAAATGTTGCTGTACAAGGATCGACTTAAGACTTTTGCAAGAGGTCTAATGGTTCCCATGACGCAATTCTTGTTTACGGAGCAGTAGTTTTGCTTTGACCAATTCGAGATGATTGGCAGGTAGTTCCTCACTTAATTCTGCCAGCAATTGTTGAGCCTCGGTTAGCTTTGAATCTTGTATGGCATCTAACAGATCGTTCAATTCAGTATCAATTTTCTCATTACGAATGCTGGTATTCATGACATCTAATAAGACAGTATTAGCATCTTGCCCATATTGAGATGGTAACTGTCGCAATTCGCCATTAGCTAAAGTGTAGATCAAAACATTTTTACAATCACTGATCACTAGAGGTGAATGGGTTGTCAGCACAAACTGACAATTTGGGAAAGTTTCGGTCAGGCGCTCGCAGAGGCGACGTTGCCAAGAGGGATGTAGATGCAAATCGACTTCATCAATCAAAACGATACCATCACCTGCTAAAGGATTTTCTAAGGCAGGGTTCAGCATGGCTAGACGGCGGGCAATATCACCCACAAGAGCCATTAGGGATTTTTCGCCTTGTGAAAGTTGAGCTAGGTTGAGGGTTTCACCATTTTTGTCCACTGCCATGTAGAGACGAGGTTTACGACGGACTCTAAGGTTATCCAGATGGGGCATAAATCGGCTAATGGCGGTGCGAACTGCTGTTAATTGCCGATCTTTAGCTGAGGCATTGCGTTCGTTTAACAATTGCCATAAGTCTTGATTGGTTTCAGCTAGTGGTCTTAGTTGGTTTAGAACGTCTTCAGGAATTCCTGATTCATTTTCGGTATCTTCCCGTTCTCGGAACCATTCAAAAAAGCGACGAAAGTCAACGCCCTGACTTAAGGAGTTATCATAACCGTCCAATTGCAAAAAGGTATGCTTAGTCCTAATTTTTAGTGGAATATCGAGTACGACACGCTCGACAGGATAAAAGGCAATTAGAGGTAGGCTAGTTTTGTCATCATGGGTGAGGGCATCACGATAACGATTGACCAAGCGCGTACAGTCATTAAGGTTGCTATTATATTGGGCTTTACGTCCTTTTCTACTTTTTGCAAGAATCCATCTGAAATAATGGTCAATATCGCTTTGATCAGGATTGTTTAATGAGTTGGAGGAATCCCAGACTTCGATTTCAATGCTGCCAGCATTAGCAGTATTAAATATGGCATCTTCAGAAATAGGGTTACCACTCCCTTTTTCTGTAAGTAAACGAGCAGTAAACCAACTAAGAGAAGTTGCTAATGCTTTTAGTATAGCAGTTTTACCAGCCCCGTTATTACCAACAAAAACGGTAATTTTGCTTGGGTTTTGCTCTGTAGGCGCCAAGGAAATTTCCAGCTTTTCAAATAGCCCGATGTTATTTAAGATGACCCGTTGAATTTCCATATCGGGGAGAGTGGTGAGGGATATGCTGACTGCTGATAGACTAGATATAAAACCGTAAAACAGTTAGGAAATAGTGAAAATATCTGGCTTCCTAATCGCTAAATAAAACTATAAGTTAAACTCGATCGCGATGACGTCGATCAGCGATAAAAGACTCCACCAATTTAACATCTTCGACACTACCGATCACTAAAGGTGTGCGGTAGTGTAATTTATCGGGAACGATATCTAAAAGATTTGTCACCCCATCACTAGCTTTACCTCCTGCCTGTTCAATTAAAAAAGCAAGGGGGGCAGTTTCATAAATTAAGCGCAATTTTCCCTGGGGATTTTTAACAGTACCCGGATAGAGAAAAACACCACCCTGCATTAAAATTCGATGGATATCTCCCACTAATGCCCCACTGTAACGGGCTGTGTAACCATCATGACGGTGGACATAACGGGTATAGTCGCGAATTGCCTCATCCCACTGCCAAAAATTGCCCTCATTGGTACTATAAATCGGGCCGTGATCGGGGATAATAATATTCTCTTGGGCGAGGATAAATTCCCCTAAACTGGGGTCAAGGACAAAGGCATGAACACCGCGACCGATCGAGTAAACTAAAATAGTTGAAGGTCCGTAGAGAATATAACCGGCGGCGATTTGTTGACGACCATTTTGCAGTAAATCCCGCGCCTCTCCGTCTAAATCATTGCCTTCCTGTTGACGGATGGCAAAAATCGAACCCACATTTAGGTTAATATCCACATTGGAAGAACCATCGATCGGGTCGTAGAGTAGGGTATAGCGACCGATGGGACAGTTTTCTGGGATATAATAGGGTTTATCCATTTCCTCGGAAGCAAGACGGCAAACTAAACCACTTTGCTTAAAAACCGAGATAAATACTTCATTGGCAAAAACGTCCATTTTCTTGACCGATTCCCCTTGGACGTTGGTTTCTCCAGTAAAACCTAGCACATCCGCCATTAATCCCGCTTTACTGAGACGACGGGCAATTAATTTTCCCGCTAGGGCAATCCGACTCATAATTGCGCTTAAATCCTGCGCGTCGGGGGAAAAACTTTGTAGTTGTTGCAGGACGTGACGGGACAGGGTGGTACAATCTCGATCGAGGCTATGTTCGGGGATAGAAAAGGGAATATTGCTAACCATAACTGTAATTGCCAGTAATAAAGTAAAAAAGGAAAACCCGTCTAGTCTCAATTGTGACTATGATTTGATCCTAGCCAAGATTTTCCCTATTGTTGGCCAATTTTTAGATCAGTTTTAGAGTTGGCTAATTTTCCCCTCATTGATCATTAAATTTTGGTCAATAAGTAGCTGGTTATAATTAAATTGAAGATGGATCCCCCCTTAATCCCCCCTTGATAAGGGGGGTGCCAATCCCCCCTTGATAAGGGGGGTGTCTGACAGTTTTTAACACCTAACTACTTACTTGCCCTCTCAATTTAAGTCGATGGGGATACACCGGGCAAGCGTTTATATTTCAAGTAATAGGCAAAAACTGTTATTAAAACAATAACTATTGTGCCGATACCTAAATAGTTAGGAACCCAAAAAGCCGCCCCAATGGTGTTAATTTCTCCCGGTTTTAAATGCCAAATTAACTGATCATCAACTTTTTCTACCGGGGGATTTAATCCTGAGTCATCTTCAATATTTTGACCAGCGAAGGGAGTCTTTAAAGCGAAGTCGATATCGACTAAGGAACCGGGGCTAATGATAATATTTCCCTGTTCGGAAAGCACACCTAAAGCCCGCAAATCAACGGTTAATTTTAAGTTTTTCTGGTTCAAAAAGAACCAATCTTGTTCTGTCACTGCCAGTTTTGAATCTAGTTGCAGTAATTTGATATCGTCGTTATTAGGGGAATTTTTGATTTTAAAGGAAGAACTAGGATCAAAAAATTGATTGAATTTTTCCTCTAATTCCTGACTATTACTAAAGGGAATAGTGACAATTATTTCTCGTTCAGAAATATGAGCGGTTTTCCCCTTAAGTAATTTTGCCCTCTGTTCGATACTGTTTAACCATTTAGTGGCTTCGGTTTGACTGAGACTGGTTAAGCGTTGTCCGAGGGTGATATGTTGAATAATTTCCCCGTGGTGTTGGTGGGGAAAATTAATGCCCACATCGTAACGGACACAGCCGGTTAAAAAGAGAAAAATACCGCATAAAAAGGGCAGAATAAAGCGGGTTTTCCCGATTTTTTCGGTGGTTGGTTGATTCATAATTAATCTTCTTCTAAGTCGTCATAACTTGCTGAACTGCCACCGCTAACCGTAACTAGATCGATTTGCTGACGATAATAGTCTACATCTTTTACTTCCACTTCTACCTCATCACCGAGACGATAGGCAACGCGATTTTTCCGTCCTACCAAACAGCTATGACGAGCGCGATATTCGTACCAGTCATCCTTGAGAGAAGAAACATGAACCAATCCTTCCACTAATAAATCGGAAATTTCCACGAAGAAACCATAGGATTGTACACCGGTAATTAAGCCGCGAAAAACTTGACCCATTCTTTCTTTCATTTTCTCGGCTTTTTTCAATCCTTCTAGGTCTTTTTCCGCATCTTCAGCAATTTTTGAGCGATCATTGAGATGGGAAACAATTAGGTGGCTTTCTTCTTCTAACTCCTCCTGAATTTGACTTGGGAGAATATTCCAATTAATCTGCCCATGACAGCTATTACTGCCCAAATTAACCCCAACTTTGACGATTTTGCTGCGGCGATCTTTCCCCTCGGTTAATAGGATTTTTAACACCCGTTGTACCCAAAGATCGGCATATCTTTGTAGGGGTGAGAGACAGTGGGTATAATTGCTAGGATAGGCCAAACCAAAATGGGGTAGAGGATGGCTGCTATATCTAACTAATTTGAGAGTTTCTTGCAGGAGATAATTGAGGACTTTCACCGATGAGGAAGCGGAAAAAGTGCGGGTGAGATTTTGATAGTCATTGGGTTTAATCTCTTCCTCGGCAGTTAAATTTAATTCTGCCCCTAAATTATTGGCTAATTTGAGTAAATCCTCCAATTCATCCCAATCCGGTTCCGATTGTCCGCAGTAGATACAGGGCAATTTTAAGGCCTGTAAATGTTCGGCGACAACTTTGCCAGCTAAAATTGCCACTTCTGTCAGTAAAGAGCGGGCCGGTAAATTATTAGAAGCGAGAACAGTCCCCCCCCGTCCCTCGTCTTTGTAGGGAGAGATTTTGTCTAATTGAATATCAAAACTACCCCGCTGCAGACGTTGGGATTTTAGGGTGGGGCAAACGCTGAAAAATAAATCTTTCAGGGTTTCAACGGTATCGGTGGGGGCAGCTTCACTATCTTCTTCACTGAGCAGATCGCGCACCTGTTGATAGGTAAAATGTTGATCCACTTGGATGAGGCTGCGGGTGATTTCGTACTCCAATAGATCGCCCTTGTCATCGAGGGTGACGAGGATAGAAATAGCGGGGCGCTGTTCTTGCGGTGACAGGGAACAACGACTGGTGACGGCAGCCGGGACTAATGGCAACACTTTTTCGCCTAAATAGACGGCATTTCCCCGTTTTTTAGCAACTTTATCCAATAATCCCCCCCGTTCAATGTAACGGGTGACATCGCTGATATGAATGGCGACTCGCCAGCTATTTTGGTTGATTTTCTCTAAAGAAAAGGCATTTTCAATGATTGGGGGATAATCCAGGGGGGCGTCATCTTCGATGGTAAAGGTGAAGAGTTGGGTTAAATCTCGCAGTTGTTCTTTTTCGCCACTATCGAAGAAATCCGCCAAATTATCGGCAATTTCGAGGGCTTCAGGCGTAAAATTATGGGGTAGATCGTGTTTACAGGAGACGATATCTGTATCGGCAGCGGACTCGGCCGTGGAACCGAGAATCCGAGTAACTTTACCGATGGGAGGCATTTCCCCTAGGGGATAACGAAGGACGGAAACATGAACGAGGTGATCGATGTTTTCTTGGAGGTTTTGACCATTTTCGAGGAGATTAAGGGTAAATTTCAGGCGATCATCGAGGGGAACCGCCACAAACTGCTCATTTTCCTGTTTTACTTGCGCTAGAAGTGAAGGATTAGCCCGTTCGAGAATTAATCTCACCTCTCCCTCCGGGGAACGACGACGGGTTCCCTCGCGGATGATTTTGACCAAAACTCGATCGCCATTCCAAGCGTTACTTAGATGGTTTTTTGAGACGTAGATGTCGTCAGCATCTTCGATATCTTGGATAGCAAAGCAAAATTCTTTACTGGAACAGCGCAGCTTTGCTTCTACGACATTTTCCTCGATCACACGACGATAGCGCCCGCGTTCTTTGACAACCATTCCCAGACGTTCTAAAGCATCGAGAATCACTTGCAATTTTTCGCAGCTTTCGGGATCGTCTTCGCAGCCTAGTTTTTTTTCGAGAAGTTTACCCGTAGCTAATTTGTCATCACTAAGATGAGAGAGGAGTGTGGCGATCGAGAAGTCCATCTAACAATAATCCTTACTTACAAGACACTGACGGAATGGTGGACAATTAAGTTTAAATACTTATATAATGAGAAGATTGATTTAAACCATTAACTCCAGAGATTATCTCTATCGGGGTAATTGCGATCGCTGGTGGTGACAGTGAAGGTAAACTGAGCAAGCATCGAACACCCGAACCTACCTTGAGAATTATCGAATCCTTCCTTAGGATAAGCCAATAGCGAACACTGACAAACTCTTCGGCGATCGCTAGTCTTTCTGGCAGAAGTTCCAGCCTAGTAGAATCTTGTTACTGTGGGCAAGGCTAATCCTAGTACTGAAAATTTTATCTAACCTTTAATCTTAGCAAGAACTTGCTACATTTTTCCATAATTACGATAGAGTATTCTAGTATAAGTACAAAAGAACTCGAAAAAGTCACCATGTTGCAAAAGTTACGCCAACGTTACCCCCAAGTTGCCCTGATTAGCGAGTTAGTTCAAATCGATCACGGCAAGTATATTGTGAAAGCGATCGTCGAAATTGAGGGAAAAACGGTCGTTACAGGTTTAGCTGCGGCAGATACGGTGGAAATCGCCGAAGATAGAGCCAGAGAACGAGCTTTACTGCTTTTAGAGGCTGAAAACACCCCCGATCTCCAGCTTGTGGAAAAAGTCAGCCCCAATAATATTTCTCTACCGGAAGATTTACCTAAACCCGTCGCTAGTGCCAAAAAATCGACCAAAACGGCTAAATTCACTGAAATACCTCGTCCTGAAGCTAAAATTGAACCGGAATTAACCCAAGTTAAGGATATTCCCCCAGCTAAAATTGAACCGGAATTACCCCAAGTTAAGGATATTCCCCCGGCTAAAATTGAACCGGAATTACCCCAAGTTCAGGATATTCCCCCAGCTAAAATTGAACCGGAATTACCCCAAGTTAAGGATATTCCTTTACCAGAACCAGAGCCTTTATTATTAGAAATGGAAACCGATAATTACTCCTTATTAACAGAATTGCCAAAAGAAGCGAGTTTAACTGAAGAAGAACCACCAGCATCAGAACCAGTTGTTGTTATTCCCGAAGAAATCGATTATTCAGTGCTTAAAACTAAAATTGATGTGGAGATGAAACGATTAGCTTGGACCACAGAAAAAGGTCGGGAATACCTGATTTCTACCTATGGCAAAAAGTCCCGTTTACTCCTAACTAATGAGGAGTTATTAGAATTCTATAACTACTTATCTAGTATCAGTGCCTAATCACTAAATCTGCTGCATAAATCAAAAATCTTTAGTTAAGTGAGGAGTCTCCGAGCCAGTATCATCCGAGTCAGGAGAAGAAGAAAGAAATAGATTATTTCCTGGCAGTAGAAAAGCGATCTTTTTCTGAAAAAATCCTTAAATTAAGGACTTTAAGAGCAAGTCTGCGATTAAAAAAACACTTTTGCGGGAGATATAATAAAAAAGGAAGCTATTAACTGCCAGTCTTTTTTTCCCTATCTCACTGATAACTGATAACTGATAACTGATAACTGAATTAGTTTCTCACCGCTTCTGTTTCCGCTTCTTTGGGAACAACCACTGGCACTCCGCTGACCGTTTCAATTTGATAAATAACGCGACTTAATTGGGAAGGACAACAGAGAGGATCCGTATCTTTATAGCGATTAAAAACCACAATAATTCGATCGCTATTTTGTAAAACAATTCTCTGAGATGCCCCATCAGCGCGAGAATCCATCGGTCGCGGGGAAAGAGTACCAGCGAATTTACCATCGACAAAAACAAAGTCTTGATAACCCATCGGTCGGCACATTCCATCCACTCCACTCATGGCCGAAATAACGCTAGTTTTCCCATAGGTTTGCACGGCCCCGTACAGTAACCATCCTGCTTTATTAAGCGCTTGATCATTGGCAGTAATTGCCGGACGCACCTGTTCACGACACTGGTTATCGATCACGGTTTTAACGGGAGATTTTGGTATAGGTGACTTGGCTTTATTCCAATTAGTTAACGGTCGATCGAACCAAGCTCGCGGAGTCTCTTTTTCTGGGGTTTGGCTAATAACTTCTAATAGTTTCCATGTTTCGGAACTTTGATTATTAGCTGGATTAGAGACGGTTTCAATGCTAACTTTAATTTGATATAAAAACCCCGGTTTATAATCAAATCCCTCGATAGTATTAGGGAACAATATCCAGTTTTCCTCTGGTTTTTCTCGCATCTGTAAACAGTCTTTGCTTTGGCCTTGAGTACAGGGTTGTTTCCTAGAATTGATATAAATTGTCCTTTCCGTGCGCGTGGTGGTTGGTGCGGGGGTAAAAGTGAGTATTCCTAAACCTTCGGGAGTACGATAAAATAATTGTAAATCGCCTTTAGCCGTCACTTGGAATTGTTCCACTCCTTGCAAGGCAGCAAGATATTGATTTTCCTGTTTCATCTGCGGTTCCGGACAAGCTTTTTTCGTAGTAGCGATCGCTTGATTGATCTGAAGCGTGTCATTATTGACTTGATAGCCAGTATTATACTGGTTGCATCCGGCCGAACCACTGAGGATATTTTTCTGGAAAGCGGCAGTAATTTCCGTTTCTTTCACCAAACTTCCGGCTGTCCACCCCCTTAGTTTCCATCGAGTCCCCTCCAAAGGGGAAGTATTAGCGATCGCCGCTTTCCCTGCTAAAGCACAACTTAGGGCAATTGTCAAGAAAATTCCCGTTTTTTTGGCGTTCAAAATTGCTATTCTCCTCGTCAAAGCAACAATTCTATTATGGCTTGGGGCGGTTGCCCGGCGGCCCAGGATAAAGGGTAGAAAAAGACTTTTCCCCATTTCTCGACTCCTTCCCTTGCCTTGATTCTATCAGAGGCAAAAGCCGATAGTTGCCCCCCGATTGCAGAGGTTTTATCGTCCTCCAATGGCCACAAGTTGACCCCAGTTCACCTTAAGCAGTACAATAAAAACCTTGAGTGACCCCTTAAACAAAAAAAAACATCATGGCACAAGGACAAGGATTCGGATTCGGTCTCGGTAAGATTAAAGAACTACAAGACGCTTTCCAAAAAGCGCAACAGGTGCAACAAGGGGCGAAAGTTCTGCAAGAAGAACTGGAAACTATGGAAATTCCTGGCCAGAGTGAAAATGGCTTGGTGACAGTCTATCTCAGTGGCAACCAAGAACCCCGGGGGATTGAAATCGACCCTTCTCTCCTCTCCCAAGATCTGGAGATTGTGGCTGGGTCTATTCTAGAAGCCATGAAAGCCGCCTATGATGCCTCCACGGAAACCATGCGCAGCAAAATGGAAGAACTGACCATGGGTTTA
The DNA here is from genome assembly GCF_020246065.1 of Microcystis sp. M144S2. NCBI lineage: Bacteria > Bacillati > Cyanobacteriota > Cyanophyceae > Chroococcales > Microcystaceae > Microcystis > Microcystis sp. M144S2. Next base: position 43,325 of record NZ_JADBTR010000006.1, on the reverse strand, counting down.
AATATCTCCAGTATGTAATCGCTTTTGACCGCAATGGTAAGATGGAAAGTTGGACTAACAAACAAGGAGGTTCAACTTTGCTGACTTTGGGTGTCAATATCGACCATGTGGCCACAATTCGCCAAGCGCGTCGAACCGTGGAACCGGATCCCGTGGCGGCGGCAGTTTTGGCTGAAATCGGCGGTGCTGATGGCATTACCGTCCACTTGCGCGAGGATCGTCGTCATATCCAAGATCGCGATGTGCGGATTCTCCGGCAAACGGTGCGGACTCATCTGAATCTGGAAATGGCCCCGACGGAGGAAATGATCGCCATTGCTCTCGATCTTAAACCCGATTATGTCACCCTTGTCCCCGAAAAGCGCGAGGAAGTGACCACGGAAGGGGGGATCGATATGCTGGGCAATTTTGACCGTTTTTGTCGGGTTGTAGAGCGCCTACAAGCGGCTAATATCCCCGTTAGTTGGTTTATTGATGCCGATTTTGCCCAAATTCAAGCGGCCGCTAACACGGGGGCGAAATTTATCGAACTCCACACCGGTCAATACGCCGACGCACAACAGGAGAGCGATCGTCAAGCGGAGTTAACAATTCTTAAAGAAGGTTGTGAATACGCTTCCTCTCTCGGTTTGCGGGTGAATGCCGGCCACGGTTTGACCTATTGGAATGTTTATGCCGTCGCCTGTTTGCCCAATATGGAAGAATTGAACATTGGTCACACAATTATCAGTCGTGCGGTTTTGGTCGGGTTGGAACGGGCTGTTAGGGAAATGAAATTGGCTATGCGTGGACAATTGTAAAAGCCATCAGCTATCAGCTAATCTCCCGACTCAGGAACAATTACACTGAAAAATTAAAGGAAAGATGATGACAACTTATTATTATTTGGTAGCCAGTCAAAAGTTTTTAGAAGAAGAAGCGATCGAAAAGGAAGTTTTGAAGGAAAGAATCAGGAATTATCAAGAAAAAGGTCAAGAAATTGATTTTTGGTTAATTGCCAATCCAGCTTTTTTAGATACCCCCGCTTTTGCCGATATCAAAAAGAAAACTCCCCAACCAGCAGCGGCAATTGTTTCTCTCAACCAACAGTTTATTACTTGGCTGAAATTGCGTCTAGAATACGTTATTACCGGACAGTTTGAAGCTCCTTCCGATAGTATTCCCGAACCGTTAAAATAACTCTTTTTTGTCTGTGGTAAATAAGTGGTTCTAATTAAATAGAAGATAGATTTTGGGCTCGATCCCCCCTGCCCCCCTTGATAAGGGGGGTGCCGATAGGCGGGGGGATCCCCCTTAATAAGGGGGGTATCTAACGATTTTTAACACCTACCTACTTAGCTTGCTGTAACAAGGGAAAATTGCTAGTTTTTGTCTGTGGCAAAAAATACAGACGAGGCAATCATCACCAGTTGACTTTGCCTTTGAGCTTGTTGATTTTTCCCCGACCGATTCCCGATACTCGATCCAAATCTTCTAGGGAAGTAAAGGGTTTTTGTTGCCGGGCTGCGATAATTTTTTCGGCTAATTTGCCACTGATACCGGGTAAACTATCTAATTCTTCTTTGGTGGCGGTGTTTAAATTAATTAAGCGATCGCTTTTAATTGTTACAGATTGGGGGCAGTTTTTTCTATCCCGTTCGATCCGATTTTTAATAGTTTCCGGCAGTCCTAATTTAGCGGTACGGTAAAGATATTGAAATTCTCGATCGAAATGAGCGGCAACGGTGGGATTATTGATAATAACTAAAGCTTCATCGTTTTGATGGTTAGCGGCTCTTGACCAATTATGAGAACCAGTAATCACAATTTTATCATCGATTAAACCGAATTTATGGTGTAATTTATCTCCCCGGGCTAGATCGGGAACTCCTAGAGTATTAATTGGGTTTTGCCAAGGCTGATTATCTGGTTCATAACGACATTTATTACTGAGAGCAACTCCTAATAAATCTAATCCTTCGCTATAGTATCGGAAGGCAAAACTAGGATCAATTAAAGCTTTAATTTCTATCCCTTTTTGATGTCGTCTGGCGAGAATATTAGCTAGAGGCTGTTCCGTAAAGACAAACAGGGCTAAATCCACGGATTTTTCAGCTTTATTTAAAGTTTCACCGATCAGACCATTGCTAGTAATTGCCCAGGGATAAGCGGTAGAATCGGGGGAAAATTTGACCGTTAGACTACTATTACCGATAGTAATTGTTTGCGGTTTTCTGTGGGGTTTATCTAAGCCAAATCTAGGTTGATCTTTCCTTCCCCACATCAGATTAAATTCTTTTTGAAAAACTCTAGCTAGTGGGGGATTAGTAATTACTAATAGGTGATTGGCATTCCCAACAGTTTTGGGATTAGAAAAGTCTCCATGAATATCACTTAAGGTATAGTTAGCTGAACTGATTAAAGTAGTGTGATTATCAATAACCATGAATTTATGGTGCATTAAACCGCTACCTTTTGAGCGATCTGCACTATCATCAATTAGGGGAATACCAGCTTTTTTGAGGATAGTAATTGCATCTCTTTGGGCGATTTCCTCCGCACTTAATTTACCATCTCGATTTATATCAACTAAATCAACAAGGTTTTGATAACGTTCCTGTTCTCGATCGCTTGATTTTTCTTGGTTTTTGGCTAAACTATGAATAGGTTTATTGTAAATATTTTCGAGGATAACCCTAACTTTAATTCCCTGCTGCTGACGAGCAACTAAAGCTTGAGCAATGGCGGGTAAACGTAACTCTTGCACTGCTAGATCGATCGAACTTTTGGCCGAGTTGATATTATCAATAATAACCTGTTCTAAATTATCCCCCGGGCGATTAATTTGGCGATAGGGATCGGTATAATTTGACCCCTGGGCCTGATTATAATTAAAATAGACTTGAATATATTGATCTTGGGGCAAGGGTTGCGGACGATTTTGGATAGCATTCAAAGAATGACAGCCACCCAAAAGAAAAACTGTCCCTAACAAAAATCCTAACTGTCCCATAGTCCGAATTTTTTTTAATCTCCATTTATCTATTGCCATTTTTGCCCACATAATTATCATTCCCCTAGGATTCAGGAGTGAGGAGGTAATTTTTACCTAAGCAGGTTCTCGGAAATCGGTATGTACTAAATTGATTATAATCAATCATGATTCTAGATTCAAGACTAGGGCCTTGTCCTTGATTGCTTAAATTACTGAGCAAAGATGTGACATCTAGTTAGGGAATTTTGTTATCATGTGGGGAATAATAGCACTGTTCTTCTAGATCTGGGTTTTACCATGACTGAACTTTTACCCCAATGCAGTAATCTGGCTGGTAATGTTAACAGTATAATTGAACTATTGAAAGGCGAATCGTCTCTCCGCAATCAACAGGATACCAGCAAGATAGAAATTGCCCTACAAAAAGCCATTTCTCCCAAATTTGAAATCGTTTTCGCCGGTGCTTTTAGTGCCGGGAAATCAATGTTAATCAATGCACTTTTAGAGCGAGAATTGCTCTATAGTGCCGAAGGACACGCAACGGGTACAGAATGTTATATTGAGTACGCAGAAGCTGATGAGGAAAGAGTGGTTTTAACCTTTCTCAGCGAAGTAGAAATTCGTACTTTAGTCGATAGCGTCTGTCAAAATCTGCAATTAACTAATCCCAGTAACATTAATTCCCCCGAATACTGTAGTCAGTTAAACCAATACTGTCAAAAAATTATCGAACAGGAAGGGGGAGAAGGCAAATCCGAGCGAGCTAAACAAGCTCAGGGTTTAAAATTATTAATTGAAGGATTTACTCAAAATCGTGAGCGGATCCATACGCTGCATAATGCCACCTATTCCATGGAACAATTTCACTTTTCTAATTTAGCAGAAGCGGCAAGTTTTGCCCGTCGTGGTAGCAATAGCGCGGTCTTAAAACGTCTAGAATATTACTGTCATCATCCTCTCCTTAAAGATGGTAACGTTTTGGTAGATTTGCCCGGTATTGATGCCCCAGTCAAAAAAGATGCCGAATTAGCCTATCGTAAAATAGAGCATCCTGATACTTCAGCAGTGGTTTGTGTTTTAAAGGCTGCTTCTGCGGGAGAATTAGCCACAGAAGAAACGGAATTACTCGAAAAAGTTCGCTCTAATGCTGGTATTCGTGATCGAGTTTTTTATATTTTTAACCGCATTGATGAAACCTGGTACTCAGCCCAACTAAAACAGCGTTTAGAGAACCTAATTCAAACGCAATTTCGTGATACTTCCCGCATTTACAAAACCAGCGGACTTTTAGGGTTTTATGGGTATCAGGTGAAAAATCAAACCAATATTAATCAGCGTTATGGTTTAGATTCTATCTTTACCGAAAGTGTTAAAAATTTAGGAGGAGAAGAAGAAACACCGCAATTTGTCAGCGAGTTTAATAACTATTGTGCCAACTCCGGTAAATTACTGGCAACTCCCTTTAAAGTTTCCATCCACGGTTATGAAACTCCTAATAAAAATTACTTCCGAGTTTTAAGTGAGTGGGGAACTCCTTTACTAGAGCAGTTAATTGCTGATAGCGGTATCGAAGAATTTCGCACGGCAATTACTCGTTATCTCACGGAGGAAAAGCGTCCGCAATTGTTTGCTAATTTAGCCGATGATTTACAATCTCTCTGCATTACTCTCAAAAATCATTATCAAGGGATTTATAGTGATTTAGAGAGTCAACCACGAGAAATTGAGGCGATGAAAGCTCTGGAGTTAAATCACCTCAATCAAGAGTTAAAGGAAGTGGGAGAGAAATTAACTAAACATATCGATGGTTATGTCAATGCTATCGTGGTTAATAGCGATGAAAACTTTGAGGAAGACTTTAAGAAACTGAAAGCGAGAATGGTATCAAGATTGGATGAGTTATTAAATACTTTTTCTGTTAAAAATGCTTACTCGCAAGCGACTTTAACTCATCCTCGCAATGCTACAGCACCTTTATTAGCAGTATTGGTAGAAGCTTTTTATTATCTGTCTAACCAGCTAGAAGATGTGTTAATTGAGGAGTCAACCAGTTTAATTAGTCGCTTTTGTCAGCGTCTTTTAGATGCGGTAAGACAAGGTGATTATTATCGGCAAATCTATCGTTTATTAGGCAATGATGGCCACCTAGAAAGTCAGCTAAAACAGCTAGAATGGCAGTTAATTCATGCCTTAGTTTCCCAGGCGAGAACAGAGTGCGATCGCTATGTAAGAGAAAATCACAATTTTTACAACGAAGGCACTTTTTCGATCTTTCAATTTCGGGAAACTGTGCAACAAACTGCTCAAGGTTATGACTGTGAAAGTATTCTTGCTGCCGAACCTGCTATCCGTCAATTACTTAAGTTAGATTTTGAGCCAAAAGTATCAGCAACAATTCATAAAAACTTCCGCCAAACTGTTAATAATACTCTGAAAAATCAATTGATACCAATGGCAAAAAAACAAGCGGATACTATTCTACAACAGTTCAATCAAGCTCGTTCTTATCTAGAACAAACTTTAGAACAGGAAGCGGCGGAAAAAATTGCTAATAATGCCCGCAAACAGGAAGAAATTCACCAAAAAATTGAGGATTATAACCAAGCGATAAATTCTCTCAATACTTGTTTAACTGCTATGGGTTTACAGAAAAATCATTTACCTGTAATTGGTGAACAAGAATTAGAGATTGTCCCAGAAGTTGTTAATTACTCCAGCGATTAATATGGGGAGTGGGAAGGTGAGAAGTGAGGGGAAACAATCCATCTGTTAAAAACCGATTTGCTGTCAAAGCAAAAAATTAATTAAAATTAAAACTCATCGGGGGATAAGCGATCGAAGTCTTGTTATTCTTAAACTGGTAGGTTTTGGGATTTTTCTAGGCCCGCAGCTTAACCCGATCAACCGATAACCGATAGAGGGGTGCAGAATGGGAGAATGGTTAGATTTTACCGATGAAGTGGTCACTGTTAATGGCAAAGGTGAGGAAATTAAACGGGAAAAAGTCACTAATCGAGGTTATAAATATTTTTTAAGCAAAAAAACCTTTTTAGAAATGATTTCTATCCCTAGCGGTCAATACCTCATCGGTGCGCCCAAAAGCGAGTTAGGCTGGAAATTGAGTCAAAGTCCCCAATCTCTGGTTAATATTCAGGCTTTTTGCCTGAGTCGCTACCCAATTACCCAACGACAATGGCGCGAGGTGGCAAAATTAGAACCGGTAAATATTGAACTTAATCCCTATCCGGCCCATTTTGAAGGTTATGATCGCCCCGTAGAACAAATTAACTGGTGGGAAGCGGTGGAATTTTGCGATCGCCTATCCCGTCTCACCGGACTCAATTATCGTTTACCCGCAGAAAAAGAATGGGAATACGCTTGTCGGGGGGGTACATCAACCCCCTTCCACTTTGGCCCGACAATTTCCACTGATTTAGCCAACTATTCCGGGGTGGACTGGGATTATGGCGGCAAAGTGTGCAGTTCTGGTCGTTATGGGGAAGGTCGCCTAGGATGCGATCGCAGGGAAACCACACCGGTGGGAATGTTTGCCGTCGCTAACCCTTTCGGACTCTACGACCTGCACGGAAATGTCAGGGAATGGTGTGCAGATTACTGGCGCGATAACTACGAAGCAGCCACCATAGAAGATAGGGACAGACGAGTTTTACGGGGGGGTTCCTGGAATGACGGTCCCAACAAATGTCGCTCGGCCTACCGGGTCAAATTTCTGGCTACTGCTGGACTCTATGATATCGGTTTTCGTGTCGTTAGCGATAATTCTCCTTAAATCTGAAAACCGATCACTGATTACCGGTGACAGGGAGGTGAAAAAATTGAAAATAGAACTACCCCAGCAAATAATCAGCGAATTTTGTCAGAAATGGCAGATATCTGAAATGTGTTTATTCGGATCGGTTTTGCGGGAAGATTTTCGTCCAGATAGCGATATTGATATACTGGTCAGTTTTCAAGATAGTGTTTCTTGGGGACTTCTGGAGTTTTCGAGGATGAAACGGGAATTAGAGAATTTATTGGGACGGAAAGTTGATTTGCTAACGAAAAAATCGATCGAGTGACTGGGGTGATAACAGAAATCTGTTAAAAAATTAGATCAGTTTTTTTCTGTTTACTATTTACTTTTTACTTGATTAATGCTTGTCATCCTCTCCGCTATTGTTCCAGTGGGTTTTATCATCCTCATCGGTGTGATAGCAGGAAAAATTCTCACTGTGGAAGTGCATTCCCTTTCCCAAATCACGGTATATATTCTTGCTCCCGCTTTGGTGATTGATGGACTCTATCGCACCACTTTATCCGGCAGCAATATCGGTTTGATTCTCCTAGGCTTTGCTCTTATCTCACTGGTAATGGCGATTGTCGTCGAAATTATCGCCTCTTGTCTCAGTCTCGATGCCGATACCCGCAAAAGCCTCATGGCTGCCGCTGTGATGCCCAATAACGGTAATATGGGTTTACCGGTGGCTAGTTTTGCCCTGGGTGCGGCTGGACTGGAAAGAGCGATAATCTATATGATTGGCTCTAGTATTCTGTTATTTGGTATTAGTCCCGCTTATTTGCGAGGAAAAAGCTTTCTTTCAGGATTTCGCTTAGTTTTTCGCTTGCCCTTAATCTGGTCAATTTTTATCGGCATTGGCTTTCAAACTTTCCCTTTTCATCTTCCCCTGCAATTAGATAAAAGTATTAGCTATCTGGGACAAGCGGCAATTCCCTTGGCTTTAATTATCCTAGGTATCCAATTATCTCAGCAAAAATTAGCGATCGGTAAATTAGAATTATTAGGGTCCTGTTTGCGTCTTTTAGTCGCTCCTCTTTTGGCATTTGCGATCGGCAGTAGTTTAGGATTAACCGGTATGGATCTAAAAATTCTCATCCTACAAAGTGCCATGCCCACCGCCGTTAATACCGTCATTTTAGTCACAGAATTCGGTGGTTCAGCCGCTTTAATGGCCCGCACAGTTGTGGTCACTACCCTTGCCAGTTTTCTGACTATTCCTTTCTTTCTTTGGTTATTAAAAGTCTATTTATAGCAGTTATCTTAAGGGTGAGGTGCGAAGTTTTCGTTTTGGGGAGCCAGTATTCAGTTATCAGTATTCAGGGGGTGCATCTCATTTTGGTAAATCTACTAATTTGGGATTTTTAAGGGGAAACTTTCTCCTAAAATTGGGCATTACTTTCGGTTTTATCACTCAATCCAAGCTTTTGGGGGGTTCTACCCCCCAAACCCCCCGTTGGGGGCGTGGCGCGGCCACTGAGCCTGTCGAAGTGCCGCCCCCAAACCCCCCGCGCATTAGGTTAACTGTGGGATGCTTACACGCGATTGTTCATATTTTTGTACTAATTTAAGAGTCACTGATAATTGCTGATTGTTGGTATTTCTGCAAGTGTGGGATGCACCCTTATTCAGGAGATTATTTTATTTATTCTCCCCACACCCCACACCCCACACCCCACTTCCCCACTTCCCCACTTCCCCACTTCCCCACTTCCCCAATTCCCACACCCCACACCCCACACCCTACACCCCACTTCCCCAATTCATAATTCATAATTTAACCTTTGACTCACCCCGGCAATAGCAGCCAAGAGAAACCAAACAATAGTATTAATCTTGACATCGGAGAGGGTTACATCGACGAGATTAAATAAAACGCAAGCACCAAAGGCTACCAGATAGGTAAAGATAATTAACTCACCCCCAGCTTTTTGTTGCCGTAAAAAGATAAATAAACGCAACCCTTGGGCATAAATCCAACCCACCCAAACAGACAATAAAATTAAGCCGATAATTCCCGTTTCTGCCATTAACATCAAATATAAATTATGGGGATGACCTAACCATAATCCCTGACTGTTTTCGTAGAGAGGTGTAAAACTGCGTAATCCCCAACCGAATAGGGGTCTTTCTTGGGTCATTTCTAGAGTAAAACGCCATTGAGTTGATCTGAGAGTAGCTAGAGGGCGATTGGGGAACATTTCATCGGATAATCGCGCCCAAATCGCCCTAGGAACCAAAAAACGCAGACTATCCCTGAAAGGATTTGGTCCCCAAGAAGCAAGGGAAATCACCCCTCCCAAGAGGACAAAACCGGCGACTAAGGCATTCCAACCCAGATAAAGGGCGAAAATTAGGCAACCTAAAAAGGCTAAGGCCCAAGCATTGCGAGAATTGCTTAAAAATAGCCCTACACTGTCGATAAATATGGTTAAAGTTAAAAACCCGACTTTGAGATTTAAAAGGTTATTTCTTTGTCTGTGCCACTGCCGCCAAGTTAGAATTAATAAACCGAGGGCTAAAATCAGAGTTATCAGTAAATAAGCCCCCAAAAGATTAGCATACATAAAAACCGAAGACATTCGCCCCAAAGGTTCACCCCCCACCCCGTAGGGCCAGGTAAAAATCCCTTTTAATGCTTCCGGTTTTTGCCAACCGAGAAAAATCTGTCCCCATCCCATCACCACTACCCAAACTGAGGGGATAACCATCACCCAAGCTAGTTGACGCAATTGAGAGGGTTTTTTAATTAATTGCCGAATATTGCTAAAAAAGAAGAAAAAAGGCAGAAAATTTCCTAAACCAATCCAAGCATCCCCCGGAGTTGGGGAAAGACTGGCACTAATCATCAACCAAAGAGTGACGATACCGAGACCTTGATTGAGACGTGACTGGATAATTGCCCGAAAATTGCCAGTAAAAACCCTAATTAAGACGATAATAATGCCGATACCCGCTAACTCCGGCAGGATCAGGGCGATAAAAACTGAAAAAAGTATTAAATTCCACTCCCACCCTTGACAAAAAATCTTTTTCATGCTAGGCAGGTTGCCAACAATCCTCACGAGTCAGACGAATTTGGGCAAGGGCAAAAATAGTCGGGATAATCCGGCCGTAATCGGTGGCGATCGCTTTCCAACCGAGGTCAGCAATAAACCAACCCCATAAAGCCGGTCCCACCAAACTTAACACGGTTCTGACCGCTCCGTACCGGGCCGCCGCCCTAGTCATGCCCTGTTTAGCCGTTTGTAGGGCGATTTGATTAACAATTGCCCCACCCTGGACTAGGGCAGTTTTTGCCCCTTGATAGCGGGCAAAATGGAGAGCGAACTGCCCGGCGATATGTTTAAGCAGAATCGGTTTCAGGATAGAATTAACGGCGATGACGCTGCCGCCTTTGAGGACTATATCGAGGGGATTGTGTTGTAGGTGAACGGGTAAGGGTTGGGGAGTGTGGGAATCCGCGAGCGCCTTTTGAATTTGAATCGAGAGGGATTTTTGTTCCGATGGGGGGAGACGTTTCCAAGCTTTGTTAACGAGGTGAAGATAGATTTCCGCTTCAATTTCCGTTGTCGGCATTTTTTGGGAGTAGGGAACCTTGAGGAAATGACAGACACGGACGAGAATTTGACGATAACTAACTTTTTCGGTTTGACCTTTTAATACTGTCACACCATCGGCAGCTAAATAACGAAAACGATCCTCGACGCTATCTAACCAACTATCCCAATCTTGACTTTGAACGGCGATTGCGTCCGGCGCTCGTAGATAATCGAGAGGGTTAAAACGACGGCAAAAGAGGATGTTAGTGATTTGCTGTAGTTCCTCCTCGGTGGCTAACTCCAAAGCTGTGCGTAGTTCGTCCAATGTGGTTTGTCCTCCTCAGCCCCAATAATCAACTTAGTTTCGCTAGTGCTGATTACTACTAATATTAACTCAAGGGTTCACAGGATTAGGAAGGCTAGTGACAAATTTTTCGATTAAGGTTGGGATCATTGGTGCGGGTTTAGCCGGGTTAACCTGCGCTCGTCAGTTGTGCGATCGAGGTTATACTGTTAAGCTATTTGATAAGTCTAGAGGCATTGGTGGTCGTTTAGCCACGCGACGGGTTAATCGAGCTAATCAAGTGATTGCCGTAGATCATGGCTTGCCTTTTTTGACTATTCAGGGCGAAAAAACGGCGGCTTTAATTGATAATCTGCTGAGAGAGAATATAGTTACTTCTTGGTTTGATTCTAGCTATGTTGCTCCTTCTGGCATCAACAGCGTGGCGAAATTTTTAGCTCAAGGTTTAGAAATTGAACGAGATTTTCTGGTTACTCGTCTGGAAAATCATCAAGAAAAATGGTTTTTAAACAATAACGGTCAAATTCGGGGGGAGTTTTCGGTGATTGTCCTGGCTATTCCCGCCCCGCAAGCGGCGTTATTATTAGAAAACTCTCTCATAACTACTATGCCAGAATTGCGATCAATCGTTTACGATCCCTGTTTAACGGTAATGGCGGGTTATGGCGCTTCTTTACCCGCAGTTGCTCCCGCCACCGATATCGCTTGGTTAGGACTTGATAGCAGTAAACGGCAATCATCCCCTGATTATGTCTTTGTTGTGCATAGTAGTGGAGATTTTGCGGTTAAATATCTCGATAGCGAGGATTTAGAAGCAGTTAAGCTAGATTTACTCGCTCGCGCTTCTTTGCCTCTCCCGGATTGGTCTCAGCTGCACCGTTGGCGTTATGCTTTAGTCCGTCAGGGTTTAGCTGTACCCTGTTTAAGTGTTAATAGTCCTTTACCTCTAGTTGCCTGTGGTGATTGGTGTCAAGGGGGAGATTTATCGAGAAATTCTTCCCTAGAAACGGCCTTAACTTCCGGGATAGCGGCGGCTAATCAAGTTGAGCAGCTACTCTCTTAAGAATCTAGAGACAGGTTTAAATTCTTAGGTTAAGCTTGGGTTAACAAAAGGTTAAATATATAATAATGTAGATATCCTATACTGGGGGGTTGGTCACAATGGAAAAATTCAATTCTAAAGATAACTTTCTCTACCCTAAAACCAGCTACAGGGGTTTATTCACGCCACAAAATTTAGTTTTTAACGCTAACTTGCAGGAATTCGCCCTGAGAGTCTCTTTTATCGCTGGTTTACACACTGGGGGAAAGCTTACCTCCACGGAAGCTTACGAGAAAATTAACCAGCTTTGGCAAGAGTTGAATACCAGTCGAAAATTCCTGTTAGCTAATCATTTTGAGGATGACGGAGATTGAGAGATGGGGGTTTTTCAGTGATCAGTAAACAGTAAACAGTATCTAAAGTGCCACAGTAACAAAAGTGGGTCAAGTAGTTCTTAGTTATCTCAGAGCTTTCTCGCCATAGTTGGCAGTATTCTGAGAGACTGGGACTGGGTAAGTGGCGACTAATTCCGGTTTAGTGGTCAGAATCGAATATTCACAAGACTGCGGATTGTCCATCCGCTCCTGAGCATTTCGGCAGATGACTTAAGGTGATTTTGAGAGCATCAACGACCGGATCATCGGTCACTTTCGTCTTCGAGATAAAAATGTTACCAAAAGACAATAAGAGGTAATTCTGCCGCTAAAATATGATAGCGAGTTGTCAAGAGAACAGTAAAAGAACTGCCAATTGGATCTAGATGCCCCAATATACTACTAAACAAGCAACGGAAAACCCTGTTGTGTCCGACCAGTCCGCCAAGAATCCCTTTTCACTATTTGGTCAATTTTGGGAAAGCCTAAAAATTGTGGCTCAACCCTATTGGTATCCAACGGAGTTAAATGGACGTGCCTTTGGAGATGTGATCATTTCTTGGGGAATGTCAGCTTTGATTCTTTTAAGTATCTTGGCAACGGTGGGGGTAGAAGCTTTTAGTAGCTACTGGAATCGTTATGTACTCGATATTATTATTGAAGATAGAGATCTTTCTAAATATCTAAATACGCTGTGGTTATCCAGTTTGTTGATTATAGGAACAACGGGATTATTTGCTTTTTCTCAATTTATTCGTCGCAAAGTGGCATTAGATTGGTATAAGTGGTTAACGAAACAAACCGTCAAAAAATATCTCAATTATCGCGCTTATTATAACATTGATTTTACCTCGAACTTAAAAAATCCCGATCAAAGATTATCTCAAGAAATTGAACCAATTACGACCATGACCCTAAGGTTGTTAATTACCTTCGTGGAAAAAGGGTTACAAATGATTACTTTTGCGATTATTCTTTGGACAATTTCTCGGCAAATTGCGGTTTATCTAATAATTTATACGCTCGCAGGAAATTTAATAGCAATTTATCTAACTCAAGAATTAAACAAAATTAATCAATCTGAACTTAATAACAAAGCTGATTATAATTATGCTTTAACCCATGTGCGTAACCACGCCGAATCCATTGCTTTTTTTCAGGGAGAAGAGCAGGAAGAAAAAATCATTGAAGGCCGTTTTGAACGGGTTATTCAAAGCTCGGAAAAACTGATCAATTGGGAACGGTTTAATAATCTTTTTAATCGAGGTTATCAGTCAGCGATTAGTGTATTTTCAATGTTTATTTTGACCCCGATGTTTATTAAAAACGAAATCGATTATGGAGAAATTAGTCAAGCGAGTTTATGCTGTTTCCTTTTTTCTAATGCCTTGGGACAATTAATTACTGAATGGGGAACATCGGGTAAAGTTTCCAGTTATATTGAACGGTTAGCTACCTTGACAGATGCCTTAAAAGTTGCCAGTGAAGAGCCGAAAAACTTAAGTCGTATTATCACCCTGGAAGATAATCGTCTAGCTTTTGAAAATTTTACCCTACAAACTCCCGATTATGAAAAGGTAATTGTGGAGAATTTATCGGTTTCTGTCCCTTTGGGAGAAAGCCTACTGATTATTGGCCCCAGTGGTCGAGGAAAAAGTTCCTTGTTACGAGCAATCGCCGGTTTATGGAAAGCAGGTAGTGGTCGTTTAGTGCGTCCTCCTTTAGCTAAAATGTTATTTTTACCCCAACGTCCTTATATTATCCTTGGCACTTTACGCCAGCAATTACTTTATCCCCATACCAATGATCAGGTGAGCGATGAAGAATTAGAAAACATCTTAAAAAAAGTCAACCTGCAACATTTATTAACTGACAAAAATAGCTTAGATAAAGAAGTAAACTGGGAACAAATTTTATCTCTGGGAGAACAGCAAAGACTAGCTTTTGCTCGACTATTAATCACTAAACCCACTTTTACTATCTTAGATGAAGCAACCAGCGCTTTAGATTTGGCCAATGAAGCCAGCTTATATCAGCAATTACAGGAAAGTGAAACCACTTTTATTAGTGTTGGTCATCGGGAAAGTTTATTTAATTATCATCGATGGGTCTTAGAGTTAACAGAAAATTCCCATTGGCAGCTGTCAACTGTAGAAGATTATCAGCGCAAAAAAGTGAATAACCTAGTGATGATGTCAAAAAAATCAGAAAATTTTTCGGCGGTAAAAATAGAGACTTTGTCTGAGGTTAAAACTGAGCATGATGCGGAAATTGCCGGAGTTTCTGAAATAGCCGAAGGTTTGTCCCATCAACAAATGCAGTCCCTAACTGATTATTCTTTAAGTAGCGTTCGTAATCGAGCCAGTTTAGGTAAAATTATTACTGCCAAAGATGGTTTTAATTATCGTTACGATAAAGACCCAAAAACCTTAAAATGGGTGAGAATATAGCTAATGGGGTGACAAACAGATTGAAAGTGAGACAGGGTATGAGGTGTGGTGGGTAGGGTGTAGGGGGTAGGGAAAATTTTTCAGACTTCCCCCTCTCAGGAGAACTAGAGAATGAGGTTTTTGCTGGGTAATACCAATTCTCCAAAGTCTGACTACAGAAGTTTAATCCCCCTAAATCCCCCTTAAAAAGGGTGACTTAAATTCGATGTGTAGTTTTCATTTAGAGAAATGGTATAAGTTGATTAACAAGCTACTAACTGATAACTGATAACTGATAACTGATATAGTAGTTTTATCAAATGAAAGCACTGGAAAAACTGGTGACGGAACGATTATATTTAGTCCCCTTCAAGCTTGAACTTCTCAAGGCCGCAATTATAGGTATCGATGAATTAGCAACAATTTTGTGGGTAAAAGTTGCAGCTGACTGGGCCGAACAAGAGTTGATTCAAGCTTTACCTGATATTGCGAATATTTTGCTGCAATTCCCCTTACAAAATGAGTGGGGGTGGGGGAGTTTAATTATTCATCAAACAGAAAATACTCTTATTGGTCATGTGATGATCAAAATTATTCCTGATGCCACAGGTTTACCCACAGATGCTGTAGAAATTGGCTATCAAGTAGCGCCGTTATATCGACGACAAGGCTACGCATCCGAGGCGACAAAAGCAATGATGGACTGGACACTTTTTCAACCTGGTATGCAAACAGTGACCGCTGGCTGCGCTCCCGATAATATAGCTTCAAAGCGAGTTTTAGAAAAAATCGGCATGGATCTGATAGAAGCACGAGAGAAAGTCTTGGTCTGGAAATTAAGTAGGGTTTGCTGAAAAAGTTTGTTGGTGGGGTTAGGAGTCAGTTATCAGTTATCAGTTATCAGTTCACTGAGAAAACTCCCCACTTCCCCACTTCCCACACCCTACACCCCACACCCTACACCCCACACCCCACACCCCACACCCTACACCCTCTTTCAAGTCAGTAGTCGGGGGGGAAATCGGGAGTCAGAGCCTCGTCGATGCGATAAAATACTCTGGCTCTGTAGTTGTTGGTTTATGAGTTAACTAGGATTTCAGCGATCGCCTGGGAGATAGGAAAATAAGGAGGATAAAGTTCTAGCCAAAAAAACTCGCCAACGGGATTAATTTCTAAAAAGATATAACGTTCATCTGGTGTGACAATCATATCAATTGCACCATAATTAAGACCGAAATATTTCACTAATTCTAGTAGTTGTTTTTCAATAGTTTTCGGTAAATCGTAGGGTTGCCATTGTTGATGGAGCGCTCTTCCCTCTTTTCGCCAATCGTAGATAGCACCGTCTAATTGTTGGGAATTAATCGCCGCCGTAAATATTTGTTCACCGACGATAGTGATGCGTAATTCCAAAGCTTTAGGAATGTTTTCCTGAAAAGTCATGGGACAAAATTGCAAACCTTCCAAATTATCTAGGTCTTCCTTAGTAACAGGACTGGTAAAAACAACCATTTCCTCTTGCTTGTCTCCATAAATAGCAAATTGAGAAAGCATTTTAGTCACAATTCCTGTCGCTTCAAACTCCTGAGCAAATTGCTTGACAGCTTCAGGATTATTAGAAGTTAAAGTCCCCGGAATTAATAAACCTAATTGTTGCGCCACTTGTAACTGCAATTGTTTATGATTGGCATGATCTACCTTAGCAATTGGATCAAGATGAAAACCAGATAAACTAGCAATCATTCCTCGAATACTTAACCGACATTCCTTAAGAGAAGCTTCGCGAAATTGACTATCCATCCCATTGGGTAATTTTAGTCCGTATCTCATGCGTCGATACCAAACAGAAGAAACTTCTTTTAGCTCTAATTTTTGTTCTCCATCGGTAATAATTCCGCCTTTTTGACCGCCTGAGTAAAGATCAACTTTCACCTCTGTAGGGAAGCGATCAGTATCAAAACGGAAGGCTTTTTTCCCCATCGTTTCTATGGCTTTAATTACCAGAGGAATACTTTCATTATCGTGGCTAAAAGTAACAAGTAAAACGGTCATAAATCTCCTGGATGATTTGGGATTGAGAATCCTGATTAGATTTTGGATTGAGAATCTTGATAATCCTAAAATCCTCAAAATCCTGATTAGGTTTTGGTTTGATTTTTAGCATACTAAAAAATCAGCGATCGCATGAGAAATAGGTAAATCTAAATCCCGTTCTAACATTCCCCACTCACCACCCGGATTAACTTCTAAAAAAACGTATTCTCCCCCAGGAGTTAAGATAAAATCAAACGCACCAAAATTCAACCCTAAATTAGCCATAAAAATCTGAAGTTGCTGCAATAGTGAATCAGGTAAAGTATGATGTTGCCAAGCACCAGGATCAATACCCGGTCTTCGCCAATCTACGGCAGAATTATTATACTGAGAAGATTCTAAAGCTCCCACAAATGTCTGTCCATTAACCACGACAACTCTCAATTCTAATTGTTTGGGAATTTCCGCTTGAAAAACCATGGGACAATAGCGTAAAGATTCCGCTTCCTCAAGGTCTTCTGCTTTCACCCTACTGGTATAAAGAAAAAATTCCGGCGACTCCATACTGCGGGCGATCGCAGTTAACAATTTACTCACCATTCGTCCCTGAACCTGGGAAAAAAACTCCCGGGCAGCATCAGGATTATTGGTAACTAAAGTGGGGGGAATAATCAAGCCAACTTCTGAGGCCAAACGAAGTTGTAATAACTTATTTTTAGCCCTCTCAATTTGCGCTAAATTATCTAACCAACGCGCCGACCTTAAACTATCCCAAAAACTAGCCAAAGTCGTCTGGGATTCTCGCACACAAGCCTCCCGAAACTGAGAATCTAAATCCCCTGTTAGTTCAGGTTGCCAAATACGTCTTGTCCAAACAGATTGCACCTGTTCACTATCAATAGATTGATGTTTATAGGTTAATTGATAAAAACTTTTTTTACCATTAAATTGGGCTGTTAGTTGAACCTCTAAGGGAAATTTATCGGTATCTAAGCGAAAAGGTGTGGCTCCTTTTTTTTCTATCGCCTCAGCCACGCGGTCAATCGTGAAAAAATCGCCGCTATGGGTCAACAATAAAACAACTTTAGGCGATTCTTTCATATCAGTGGGAAATTCCTATATTTAAATTTCTTTTTGTCTCTCTTAACTGGCGACAAATTCTGGTTTAGTTGTCAGAATCGAATATTCGCAAGACTGCGGATTGTCCATCCGCTCCTGAGCATTGAGGATTTCTAACCCCACCACGTTCCCCCACTGGTCATAGTCGAGAATCACCCCCGGACTCTGCTCGTCGCTTTCTGTAATTGGCACATTACTTAAGGTGATTTTGAGAGCATCAACGACCGGATCATAGGTCACTTTCATGGCGTTCTCCTTAGTACAAACGCTTACGGGGGCGATAATTAGCCACGGATTCCACTAAACCCAAGGCGATAAAATTGGTTAATAAAGATGAACGTCCATAACTTAACCAAGGTAGAGGAATCCCTGTAATCGGGGCTAATCCCACGGTCATGCTAATATTAAGAATTGCCTGAAAAGCGATCATCGAGAGAACACCGATCGCTATTAAAGAACCGAAGTTTTCTTTAGCAGTATTAGCAATGACTAACAAACGCCAACAAACTAACCAGAAAGCTATTAAAACTAGAATACTGCCGACAAAACCGAATTCTTCCCCGACTACAGAGAAGATAAAATCGGTGTGTTGTTCGGGAATAAAATTTAATTGGGTTTGGGTGCCTTGGTGTAATCCCCGTCCCAATAATTCTCCCGATCCGATGGCAATGCGGGATTGAATTAATTGATAACCTCCCCCCAAAGGATTCTTTTCTGGGTGAAGAAATAGGGTTAAACGATCTTTTTGATATTCTTTTAATAAACCCCAAAAAACCTCGCCTAATTTACCCACTGCCAGATTAGTTGCCACCACGATGAAAGTAGATAAAAAACGGTAGGGAAGGGTAAACCAAGCAAGCACAGCGATGATAATTGCTAAAACAATCCAAGCAGGAAAAAGTAAATTAAACAGAAAAACCGATGCGAGGGGAGATAAGAGGATAATCATCCAAGGCAGTTTCGCATTAGCCCAGTAAATCATGCCTAGGGTAATTGCCCCAAAGACTAATCCCGTCCCCAAGTCCGGCTGCGCCATAATTAACACCCAGGGGATGGCAGTGACGACAAAGACACGAGCGATCGCAAAAAGATTATCGGCGGGACGATGATGTAGGAGGGCTGCTAGGGTGATAATTAAACCTACCTTGGCAAATTCCGACGGTTGCACGTTAAAACTGCCGATATTAATCCAACTTTGCGCCCCATTCGCCGTCACCCCTAGGACAATTACCGCAATTAGGGAGAGATTGGTGAGAAGATAGGTTAACCAGTGCCATTTCAGCAGACTTTCGTAACGACAACGGGCCAGAAATAAAGCGATCGCCACTCCCACGCATCCGAATAACCAGTGTTGCCACCAATCGAGAGCAGTGGTATGTCTTTCGGCACTACGAATCATTAAACCACCGAAAACGGTTAAACCCGTCACCAAAACGAACAAAAGCCAATCAATTTGGGCTATATCACGGAAAATGAAGCTAAACTGCTCACCAAAACCGCTTAGTTTCCTACTAACAAGGGACTGTCTTCTCACCATTTCTCTCCCCAAATTTACTAACTAACTAGGGTTTGCTCAATAAATCTAAAAACATTGTTCGATAAGACTTTTAGACCTTTTTGAAATCCAAAAGTACCGGACATTGGAGTGATTGGGGGGAAAATTTAGGGACTTTTTCCCTGAAAATGGGTAAAACCCTACACCCTACACCCTACACCCCACACCCTGCCCCCACCGAAAAACTTTTTGCCGCAAACCCTAACTATAGGCTGCCACGGATACTTTCGCCGCCACCTGACGAGCGATCGCTATTAGGGCTTTAGCTGAGGCCGATTCTGGTTGCCCCAAGACTACCGGTACACCAGTATCACCACCTTCTCGTAGGGCTATCTCCAGAGGTACACATCCCAGTAAAGGAATGCCCAATTCTTGCGAGGTTTTTTCCCCACCACCGGACCCAAATAGATCATAGGAGCGATCGGGCTGATCGGGGGGAATAAAATAACTCATATTTTCCACGATACCCAAAACCCGCGCCCCTAGCTGTTGGAACATTTTTAAACCCCGACGCGCATCAATTAAAGAAACCGTCTGGGGAGTGGTGACAATCACCGCACCCGCTAGGGGAACCGATTGAATTAAAGTTAATTGTGCATCCCCGGTACCGGGAGGCATATCGACGATTAAATAGTCTAAATCGCCCCAATTGACTTGATAGAGAAACTGACGGATAATGCCGTTTAACATCGGACCGCGCCAGATTACCGGTTGATCGGGGTTGATCAAAAAGCCCATGGAAACCATTTTGATGCCATGGTTGAAAGCGGGTTCCAATATCTCGCCATTTGCGCCCTGTACGGTCACTTGTGCGTCATTTAAGCCCAACATTGTCGGGGCGTTGGGGCCGTAGATGTCCGCGTCTAATAGCCCCACTTTTGCCCCTAAATGAGCCAAGGCGACGGCGATATTGACAGCCACGGTACTTTTCCCCACACCGCCCTTACCACTGGAAACGGCGATAATATTTTTAACCCCCTCCACGCCTTGGCGATCGGGTAAGGCTTTTTGTTGCGGGGTTTCGGCAGTTACCTCCACAGCGACACTTTCCACCCCGGGCAGCTGTTTAACGGCTTTTTGGCAGTCTTCCACGATAAATTCGCGCAAAGGACAGGCGGGAGTGGTCAAAACTAGGGTAAAGCTAACTTTTCCGCCATCGATCGCCACATTGCGGATCATGTTCAATTCCACTAGGCTTTTTTGCAGTTCTGGATCTTGAACGGGACGTAATACTTCTAAAATCGATGCGGTATCAAGGGGCATGGTTTCAGTGTCTCTAATCAAGTATTGTTCTTATGGTTATTTATCTTAACCTTGATGCCCGCACAGTTATCAGTGGGGAGTGGGGAGTTTTTTGCTGTGAACAGTGAACAGTAAGTAGTCGTGCAAAATTAATTTCCTAGTGAAGATAGGCAAGAGGCAAAAGGCAATAGGCAAGAGCGGGGTTAGATATGTGTAATTAATTTTGCTTAGGTACTTAATCAGTGAACTGAAAACTCACATCTGATAACTGATAACTGATAACTGATAACTGATAACTGATAACCCCTATCCCCCTATATCTCTAGATCTCTAGATTACGGTAATAGGATCGCCGACTTTAATTGTACCTGTCTTTTCGGGGATGACATTTTCTCCGAACATGATGCCCCCGGGGAAACGGCGAAAAGTGCTTAAGGTTTTTAAAGGTTCTTGCTGGGGATTTCTCCTACCTGTTTCTTGATCGGTGGTGGTGATAATACAGCGACTACAGGGTTTAACTAGAGCATAATTTATCTCTCCAATTGTGATCTTTTGCCAACTACTTTCGCTAAAAGCTCGATCGCTACTAATAACAATATTAGGACGAAAACGATTCATCGGCACTGGTGCGACTAAACGCCGATTTAAGTCCTCTAAAGAAGCAGTATTAGTTAATAAAATTGGATAACCATCGGCAAAGCTGACGGGAGTATGATCATTCCCTGCATAGCGAGGATTCGCGGAACGTGGATAATCGGGAGATTGTCGCACTAAACGACAGGGAATGTCGAGAATTTTCTGGAACCATTCGGCGATTTCATCCCCTTGATCCATGGCTAGGGTTTGGGATTCCCAGATTTGAACCGCTCTTTTTTCTCCTGTGAAATTAGGCTGGAAAGTCAGGGAATCTTGAGATGTTTTCAGAGAAAAGTTATCTCCTGTAATCGTGACAGAAACCCTGGCTAATTGCGGATATTCCCTTTGAGTGATAAATTTACCCTCGGCATCCACTAACATCATTTCTCGATCCCAGAGTAAACCTTTAGGAGTCACTTCATCTTGGGATAATTGAATACCTCGACAGGATTTAATCGGGTAGATATAGAGATCAGTAACCTGCATTTTCTTTGATTAGTTCTACATATTTTTTCGCCACATCTTCCCAAGTCCAGAGATTAATTTTATTGGGGATATCTTCGGGTAACAAGCGAGGAATTGGATTAAGGATAAATTGTTCTAAACAGTTGGCTAAACTGTCCGCATCTCCCCTAGGATAGAATTGCACTCTTTCGGGACAATTATATAATTCTACCTGTTCTTGAAACACTTCTAAATCGGCAGCGATAACGGGAATACCTTGTAAAATGGCTTCCGCTATTGCTAATCCAAAACCTTCGTATTTTGAGGGAAATACCACACAGGAACAGGTTTGATAATAAAATTGCAAGGTTTCATAGTCTTGATAACCTAATCCCTTGATGTGACTCTCGAAAATTTCTTTATTTTCCCGATAAAGTCGGGTACATTCTTTGAGATAATCTTGGTATTCTTGAGTTTGGGACTGTTGAGACAATTGCAGATTTCCATTAACTAGATTATCGGTTTCTTTGCCAATAAAAACTATTTGAAATTTTAAACCTTTTTTAGCTAGTTTAATGGCTGCTTTGAGCAAAGTTGTATGATCCTTGTAGATACCAAAAGAGGAGGGAAAATAAAAAGTAACTAGATCACTTTTGACTAAATTACTCTTGAGATTAGATTCATCGATAAATCCAGCTAAGGGTACAGATTTTAATTTACTAGCATAGGTAACATTAGGAAAAATTTTTAAAACATCTTCTTTAGTTTTTTGGGAAATTGTGAACAGTATATCAGCCCGATCTAACCATTCTTTTAACGCTTCATTGTAGGGTTCTTGATAGGATTCTGAGTAAGTTAAGGGAGCAAATTGCCAAAAGACATCATAAATAATGCCACTTAAAGTAACCTTGACATTGGGGGGAGAAATCCGATTAGTCATCCCATACAAACAATGATCAGCTTGGTAACGCTTGATAATCTGATTAATTCTTGCTTCGCTGCGTAAAAGTTCAATTCTACGAGAGAAAAGACGATGAATAGAAGTTAGTCCTAGGGTTTTATAAAAATTCGCTAGAAGACCATAAAAATAGATTAATTTTGTTTCAAAACTCTGGGGATAAAAATCAAAATTCTCGTAGATGAGTTTATCGGAATCGGGCATTAAAGATCTAAAATATTCAATTTCCTTACGAGGGAGGACGATAATAATTTGTTCGACGTATTCTAATAAGCTGGGTATTAAAGAGATAATGACTCTTTCCACTCCTCCTTTGCTATAAAATAGGATCGGGATGACAATTTTCATAGATTTCCTTGCAGATAGATGGCAATAAAAAGATTGATTCTCGATTTGAACCTGTTATATTATAGGCTCGAATTGTTCTAATGAGTCGAGAAATCGAGTTAAATTCAAGGAAATAAGACTCTATCAACCATTGAAAAGGAGTCTCCGAGCCAGTAGTCAGCATTCAGGAAAAGAAAAAACGAATAGATTGTTTACTTAGACTAGAAAAATGACCTTTTTGCCTATATGTCCTTAAATTAGGGATTTTAGGATTAAGTGCGCCCTTGAGATCTCACTTATGCGGGATATCTATGAGCATTTCTTCTAAAACCCTGGCTACCCTTAGGATTAAGTCTTCGCGATCGGGGGCGGCGATGATTTGTAAACCTAAAGGTAGCTGGGATGGACGTTTAATCGGCAAAGAAAGGGCAGGTAAACCGATAAAAGAAAAAGGTTGGGTGAATCTGCCTAAATTAGGTCTAATTAATAGCTCTTGCCCGTCAATAATCATTTTTTCTACTCCTAATGGTGGCGCAATACAGGGAATCGTCGGGGTGAGGATAATATCGACTTCGCTGAAAATCTCTCGCAGACGATCACGATACCAACGGCGAAAACGTTGAGCCTGTAAATACCAGCTAGAGGGAATTAATGCCCCTGCCAAGAAGCGATCCCGGGTTGCGGGGTCAAAATCCTCTAATCTGGTCTGTAAACGCGGTAAATGCCAATTTGCGCCCTCGGAAGCGGTAATTATATAGGCGGCTGCCCTGGCGCGGGCGGTTTCGGGAATGGTGATTTTTTTGGTAACTCCTAAACGTTCGGCGATCGCTGTCACCGCCTCGATTACTTCCGGTTCGGCTCCCTGCTGAAAATAATCGTCGGCAAGGGCTATTTTTACCCCCTCTAAGCCATTTAAAGGGGCTTTAAGGTTATTTTTGGCAAAAAGACTCCAAATAGCCGCCATATCCGCCACATTGCCGCTAAAAAATCCCAGATGATCCAAACTACTGACGAACAAAAATAGGCCCTGACGGGATACGCGCCCAAAGGTGGGTTTTAGCCCCACCACGCCACAGCAAGCGGCGGGAACCCTCACCGAACCATTAGTATCGGAACCGAGGGCGAGAGGCACTAAATTAGCGGCAACGGCAGCAGCGGAACCGCCGGAGGATCCCCCCGAGACGCGACTAGGATCGAGGGGGTTGGGAGTGGCTCCATAATGGGCATTTTCGGTGACAAAACCGTAGGCGTACTCATCCATATTGGTCGCCCCCACCAAAACTGCGCCAGCCGCTTCTAGGATTTGAATAGCGATCGCATCTTGTCCGGCGGCAGGGTGATCTCGATTGATTTTGGAACCAGCAAGGGTGACAATACCCTCGATATCAAAGAGATTTTTGACGGCGAAGGGGACTCCTGCTAAGACACCGACGGATTCCCCATTGGCGATCGCTTGATCGATTTTTTGGGCTTGAGCGAGCGCCCTAGGCTGTAAAATGTCGGTAAAGCAATTTAAATGGGGATTTTTCGCCTCTATCACTGCCAAAGTCTGGCTAATAACTTCTAAGGCGCTAGTTTGACGATTTTGGATCGATCGAGCTAAATTGATCGCACAAATAGTCATGGTTCAAAGCTGAGGGCGCTTTCCCCGTCATCCTCTAAGGGAAATTCTGTCACTAAACTGGCGATTTCTTGCAAGCGTTGCCAGTTTTCAACCACAGAATTTAAATAGCGATCAGGAATGGTTAAATCTAGGATTTTCGCCATGATTATAACGTATTCTTCGGAATTATTCATAGATTTCGTTCTGGCTGGGGTGAAGGGGATCAATCGACACCTAGTTAAGCTGTGAAAATTGCTAGGATATAAGAGAAAATCTCCTGTAAATACAATAGCTATCCCTAGGGAGGAAGTATAACTTGAATTTGTTCTTGACCACCGACTCCCCAGCATCATAACCTGAGATATGATCATATAACTGTATATTGAGATATTTGCCCCTCCTTCACCTCCAGATTAAATTAAACTTATATATGACCAAAAACAAGAGGTAATAAGTCTCCCCTTTCAAGAGAATGAAAATTAAAAGCTACTGAAGACTACTGGTAGTCACTGATAACTGATAACTGATAACTGATAACTGAAATGACCATCTTACAAGACGAAAAACTCCTCTTTACTCCCGCAATACCCCACAGTGATGCCCTTAGAACTATTTTTGCCTTTCCTAATCAGTATTCCGTGGGTATAACCAGTTTAGGTTATCAAATTGTTTGGGCAACTTTAGCTCTGCGATCGGATATACAAGTTAGTCGTTTATTTACGGATTTTCAAGAATCTTTACCCCGTTATCCCGAATTAGTTGGCTTTTCCTTTTCCTGGGAATTAGACTATGTTAATATCCTCTCGCTGTTAGAATCTTTAGAAATTCCTTGTCACAGTCATCAACGCCAAGATCGGCAAGCGATAATTTTCGGAGGTGGGCCAGTTTTAACCGCTAATCCCGAACCTTTTGCTGCTTATTTTGATGTAATTTTATTGGGAGATGGTGAAAATTTAATTGCTGATTTTATTAATGCCTATCAAGAGGTGAGAAACGCTGATCGCCCGACAAAACTCCGTCATTTGGCCCAGGTTCCGGGGGTATATGTTCCTAGTTTATATACCATTAATTATGATAGTCCCGAAGGTGAAATTACGGCAATTCTACCCATAGATAATAATGTTCCTACCTTTGTTAGTAAACAAACCTATCGCAGTAGTACCCTTTCAGCTTCTACGGTGGTGACAAAACAAGCGGCATGGGAGAATATTTATATGGTAGAGGTGGTGCGAAGTTGTCCAGAAATGTGCCGTTTTTGTTTAGCTAGTTATCTAACTTTACCCTTTCGTACCGCTAGTTTAGAATCTCTAATTCCCGCCATTGAAAAAGGTTTAAAAGTGACCGATCGCCTGGGTTTATTAGGTGCTTCTGTCAGCCAACATCCTGAATTTGAAACCTTACTTGATTATCTTTTTCAACCAAAATTTGAGGGAGTCAGACTCTCGATCGCTTCAGTTAGAACTAATACCGTCACGGAAAAATTAGCCAGAATTTTATCCCAAAGAGACAGCAAATCAATTACTATTGCCGTAGAAAGTGGTTCGGATCGCTTGCGGGAAATTATCAACAAAAAGTTAGCCAATGATGAAATTATCCAGGCTGCCATTAATGCTAAAGCGGGCGGTTTAAAAGGGATAAAACTCTATGGTATGGTGGGAATACCGGGAGAAGAAGCCGAAGATATTGGGGCAACTGTGGAAATGTTAATAGCCTTAAAAAAAGCCGCTTCTGGACTGCGAATTTCTTTTGGTTGCAGCACATTTGTGCCTAAATCTCATACTCCTTTTCAGTGGTTTGGAGTTAATAAAATGGCCGAAAAAAGATTAAAATATCTAGATAAACAATTAGGTAAACAGGGCATAGAATTTCGCCCAGAGAGTTATAATTGGTCAGTGATTCAAGCCCTATTGTCTAGAGGCGATCGCCGCTTAACTTCCCTGTTAGAATTAACCCGTGGCTACGGTGATTCTTTAGGCAGTTATAAACGGGCTTTTAAGGAACTAAAAGGACAAATTCCCCCTCTAGATTATTACGTCCATCAACAATGGCGTTTAGAACAGGTTTTACCCTGGAGTCATTTACACGGTCCTTTATCCTCCAATGTTTTGGTAAAACATTTAGAAGATTCCCAAACAAAAAGGTAAAGTATCCCTAATAAGCTAAGACGCATTTAAACAATGTCTTGACTATCAAACCCCAAATGAGGTATTCTATCAAGGTAGATCGGATAGTGGTGCCATTCAGACTTGAATTAGCCCTATTAAAAACAAAAAAGAGCCACTTTTATTAACTATAAATCTCGATTAAACCATTAATTTAATCTTAGTTGATCAGCCCATGAGCCAGAAAAATGAGACCGTTACCCTGCTTTTAGCCCTGCTGATTACCCTAATATTTTTTGGGGCTGGTGGTTGGTGGTTATCCAATCGTTTTCAAGGAAAAAATAACCCAAACAATCTTTCTGAAATCGAGAAAATATCACCAGAGCAAAAATCGGTATCGGCACAAGCAAAATTTAGTCAAGGGGAAAACTTATTAATAGTTGAAGGGGCTTCTTCGGACAAACAAGATGCCATACAGGCAATCGGGAAAGGAGACTTTCAGCAAGCAGTTTACCTCCTAGAAAAATCCCTGCGAGCTAATCAAAATGATCCGGAAGCTCTCATCTACCTAAATAACGCCCGTATTGGTGAAGCTAAGTCCTATACTATCGCCGTTTCCGTGCCAATTGGGGGCAGTGTCAACACCTCCCTAGAAGTTTTACGAGGAGTTGCCCAATCTCAAAATCAAATCAATCAAGCTGGGGGAATTAATGGCACTCCTTTAAAAGTTCTCATTGCTGATGATGCTTATAATCCCGAAATTGCCGTTCAAATTGCCCAAAAATTAGCGGCTGACAACAGTATTTTAGGAGTAGTAGGACACACTAGCAGTGACACCTCTTTAGCGGCGGCTGCTATCTATCAAAAAGCAGGATTAGTAATGATTTCCCCCGTCAGTACCTCAGTTAAACTCTCCAATTTTGGTGACTATATTTTTCGTTCTGTTCCCAGTGATTTTGTGGCGGCACGGGCATTAGCCGAATCTAGCTTGCAAAAAAATCCTAACGTCAAGGCAGTGGTATTTTTTAACTCCCAAAGTAATTATAGTCAATCCCTAAAATCTGAATTTATCACCGCTTTAGGATTAGGAGGAGGTCAAGTGGTGAGTGAATTTGATCTATCTTCCCTGACTTTTTCCCCGTCTAAAAGCCTCCAACAAGCTCAACAGGAGGGAGCAAATCTAATCGCCCTTCTTGGGGATAGTGGTACCCTAGATAAGGCTTTGCAGGTGGTTCACATCAATGGTCAAAAATTACCGATTGTGGCGGGTGATGTCGTTTATAGCCCCAAAACTCTGGATGTAGGCGGAAAAAATGCCCTGGACATGGTTGTGGCTGTCGCTTGGCATTTGGCGGCTAATCCGAACAGTCCTTTTGTGAATAATTCCCGCCAATTGTGGCAAGGAGACGTAAATTGGCGCACTGCCACCGCCTATGACGCTACCCAGGCTTTAATCGCTGGCATTAAGGCAGAATCTAGCCGAGAGGGAGTTCAACAGGCGTTAAGAAGCAGTGATTTTTCTGTCCCTGGGGCGACTAATCCAGTGCGATTTTTACCATCTGGCGATCGCAATCAATCTGTGCAATTAGTGGTAGTTAAACGCGGTTCTCGTTCTAGTTTTGGGGTGGATTTTGTGCCAATTTCTCGATCAAATGACAACTAAATCAAGATGAATTATAAGTAAGTATTTATAATTAAATTGAAGATAAATCCCCCCTTAATCGCCCCTGCCCCCCTTAATCCCCCCTTGATAAGGGGGGTGTCTGACAACTTTTAACACCTACCTACTTATGTTAGAAACTCCCCCCAAATATTCTGTTCTTGGTTTACCAGTTCATCTCCTCGATAACTACAGTCGTTGGTTAATCGATCGCCTCTATCAAGGTTTTGGTTCCCACGTTGTCACTCTTAATGCAGAAATGGCAATGTTAGGAGAAAATGATGCTAAAGTAGCCCAAGTTATTCGGGAAGCAGATTTAGTTATTCCCGACGGCGCTGGGATTGTTATTTACTTAAAATTAAGGGGCAGAAAACAAACCCGCTGCCCCGGTATTGAATTATCAGAATCCTTAATTACTGAGTTAGGAATGCAGGGTGAGAGTTCTCCTATTGCTTTTTTTGGTGGTAAACCGGGGATTACAGAACAAGCGGCAAGTAATTGGCAAAAAAAGATACCTAATATCCGTATTCTGTCTAACCACGGTTATCTATCCTCCCAGGAAATGTCCGATTGGATTGAGGTGTTAAAAGATCAACAACCGCGGTTAATTTTAGTTGGTTTGGGAGTACCCCGACAAGAATATTGGATTAGGGAACATCGCAATCTCTGTCCCCAAGCTATCTGGGTAGGTGTGGGGGGTAGTTTTGATATCTGGTCCGGGACAAAAATCCGCGCCCCTCGCTTTTTCTGTGACAATAATTTAGAGTGGTTGTATCGACTCTATCAGGAACCTTGGCGCTGGAAAAGAATGTTAGCTTTACCTAAATTTTTCTGGCGCTCTCTTTTTTATTCCTAGTAATAGTTAGTATAAATTCTTTTCGATAAAGGCAATCACTCGCTCTAATCCTTCCCGTGTTTTCAAGTTGGTGAAGATAAAGGGTTTATCCCCGCGCATCTTTTTGGCATCTCTATCCATCACCCCTAAATCTGCCCCCACCATCGGGGCTAAATCTATTTTATTAATTACCAATAGATCCGATTTGGTGATACCAGGTCCACCTTTGCGAGGGATTTTATCTCCGGCTGCCACGTCAATCACATAGATGGTTAAATCTACTAATTCGGGGCTAAAGGTTGCCGCTAAATTGTCACCACCACTTTCCAGAAAAATTAACTTTAAGTTAGCAAATTTTCTCTCTAACTGTTCAATGGCAACTAAGTTAATTGAGGCATCCTCGCGAATAGCTGTATGGGGACATCCTCCCGTTTCTACTCCTAAAATTCTTTCCGGGTCTAAAGCTTGCGATCGCACTAAAAATTGGGCATCTTCTTGAGTATAAATGTCATTGGTGACTACGGCGATCGGATATTGATCCCGCAAATTTTTACACAGGGCATCGAGCAGGGCTGTTTTTCCTGAACCCACCGGACCGGCAATTCCCACGCGCAAGCAAGACATAGTTTTTTCGGGAAAAAGTGAAAAGGAAAGGGTTAAAAATTTTGGGGCTATCGGATAGAAAAAAGAGGGGTTCGCAGGGCGACACGGATTCCCATTATCATAAAAGGTTAACACAAGTCTGAGAATTTGTCAAGCCCTTTTGCCAATAAATTTGGGGAAATTATCGGCAAAAAGATCACCAAAAGTCAGTGATTTGGTAGCCAAAATCCGTTAACATCTGCCTAAATAGGGGTAAACTTAAACCGATAACATTACTGTGGCATCCTTCTAATCTTTCCACGAATAGACCCCCCTTTCCTTCTAGGGCAAAACAGCCCGCACATTTGAGGGGTTCTTCGGTGTTAACGTAGGCAATAATTGTTTGATCGCTGATATTGGCAAAGTGAACTTTAGTAATCCCACAACGAGTCAAGGTTTGATGATTAACTCGATCGATTAAAGCATGACCTGTATAGAGTGTACCCACCTGACCGCGCATTTTTTGCCAACGCTCGATCGCTTCTGATTTATCCTTGGGTTTGCCATAGACTTCCCCCGCTACTTCTAAGACGGAATCGCAACCAAGAATTAATCCTAAATCAAATTGGGGGGCGATCGTTTGTGCTTTACATTGGGCTAAAGTTTGGACAAGATGGAGAGTATCATCAGCATTAATTGTCGATTCATCAAAGTTACTCACTCGCACAATTGGATCGATTCCTACCATTTGTAATAGTTTTTTGCGTGCAGGAGAAGCGGAAGCAAGAATCAAGGGAATGGACATAGTTTTTTCAGTAAAAAGAGATAGGAGATAGAAGACAGTTAGGTAGGGTGGGTTAGGCAATGACAAATTATTAGACTTAATTATCAATTTATCTATTTGCCGTAACCCACCATCAGTTATCAGTTTTTTAGCTATTTCTGCTAGGAATTGGCAGGATTTTCGGGGGGTAAATAACGATCTAAAATCTCAACCATGCGTGATTTTCTTTCTTCAATTTTGTCAAATCGATTGTAAAAATCTGACTGAACCTCATAAAAATCCGACATCGATCAAGTTAATTGTCCTAGCAGTTGATAAAGTCCCCGTCTGTCTTTTTCCCATTCTTTTTTAGACTGAGCAAGACTATTAGTTAACGCTTCGATCGATTTGGCGTTAGAATTAGCGATCGCTGTAGTTTCTTTTAATCCCTGATTGGTTTCCTGTAGTCCTAATTTAATCTCCTGTAATCCTAATCTAATCTCCTGTAATCCTGATTTAATCTCCCGTAGTTCTGTTAGGGTATTTTCAGCAAGAGATTCGAGTCTATCTAGTCTA
This sequence comes from Microcystis sp. M144S2, assembly GCF_020246065.1. Lineage (NCBI taxonomy): Bacteria > Bacillati > Cyanobacteriota > Cyanophyceae > Chroococcales > Microcystaceae > Microcystis > Microcystis sp. M144S2. Next base: position 12,428 of record NZ_JADBTR010000006.1, on the reverse strand, counting down.
TTTTCTTCCGAGTTACTCATATTCAGTTATCAGTTATCAGTTATCAGTTATTAGATTTGAGTTTTAAGTGACAGTATTAAATAGAAGTTTCCTACTGTCTTTTCACTGTTTACTGATTAAGTAAGTATGTTATCTTTAATTGTAACTGGCTACCTAGTTGATCATAAGTGGTGCGTTACGACTAACGCACCCTACATTTTACTATTGCCTATTGCCTATTTCCCTAACTAACCGAGAAAGAATCAACGATAGTTTCAAAGAGTTCTTGAATTTGCGTCCAACGTTTTTGGGAAGTGGAAATATTAAAAGAATAGAGTTTATGATTATTAACCGTGACGCTGGCCAGATTATGACGTTCTTGGCCGTTGGCTAATTTAACTTGATATTCGAGGATATAATAATCTTGGCCGTCGATTTGATGGGATTCTGAGCGAATTAATTCTACTTCCTTATCGAGATTGGGGTTAAGACTGTTATTTTTCAGGAGACGATAGCCCACTTCCGAGGGTGTCCCTAAATCTGTTAAGGTTTTATTGTCGGGGATGGGATTGATAATAACGCTTAAATTTTCGCTCGTTTCGATCAGGTCATGAAAAACCACATCTACTCCTGCAACTTTTTTCACATCCACCTGCGTCCAACCCTTAGGATATAAAAATTGATAGCCTTGGCTGCCACTGGTGTATCCTTGCAGTCCAGCGATGGGAGTTGCACAACCGGTTAAGAGGAGGGTGGTAATTAGGAGGAAAGTCGCCAAAAGAGATTTAATCATGATATTTTGACCTGTAAGTAGGGCTGTTTAATTTTACCTTGAATTGTTTAGGTGAACGGATTATGAAAATTAAGAAAAAATTGACAATTATTATGGCTATAGCGACTTTTTTACTGACTATCTCTCCCCTAAGCGCTCAAACTACCCCTAACCCCGTGAAGGCTGTAGAATTTTATAATCGGGGGGTGGATCGTTTAACCGCAGGGGATTACTCAGGGGCGATCGCAGATTTTACTCAAGCTCTACAATTAGAGCCGAAGGATGCCGATGCTTATTATAATCGCGGCTATGCGGAATTAGTTCTCGGCCAGTACGAGCGAGCGATCGCAGATTATACCCAGGCCTTGACAATCAACCCCAATTATGTTAATGCTCTCGGTAATCGTTGTTATGTGCATTATCTGACGAAAAAATACGAGGCAGCGGTGGAAGATTGCACAAAAGCGATCGCTTTAAACGGAAATTTTGCTGATTTCTTTATTTATCGCGGTAATGCTAAGGATGACTTGGGAAGACACGCAGAAGCGATCGAGGATTACACAAAAGCTTTGAGTTTACAGGGAACTAGAGGACAGGATCGCATTTTCTATAATCGCGCCCTGTCCTATAACCGAGCCGGACAGCAGGAAATGGCTTTAAGGGACTATAACGAGAGTCTGAAAATTAATGCTAATTTTGCCGAAGCGTACCACAATCGGGGTTTAACCTATTATAAATTGGGAAACAGGGAAAAAGCGATCGCTGATTTAGAGGAAGCGGCTCGTCTGGCGTTATCTCAGGGTAAACAGGGGACTGCGGCTAAGTCTCAGTCAGCAGTGGCATTAATTCAGGGTCAAAAGCCTTAAAATAGGGAGTAGTTGTGATATTAGCGGTAAAGAGGAGTGAAAGGGGCTAAATCGCAACTACGAGGGACTAAATTTTAGCCAGCTTGAGATGCGTAAAAAGCGACGGCTAACAGTCCACCCACAAGTGTGATCGCAGCAACGCCCCAGACAAGATAATTACGTTGTTGCGATTTAGTGGGGGGATCCGCTTGATAAACTTTCGGTTCGGCGGCGAAATTATTTAAGCGTCCACCTTCTTCATTTGTATAAGGCATAATCAAAACCTCAAATATGACAATTTTTCAGGAAAAAAATCCTCTTATTACAATAGTACAACATATTAGTAACCTAGTCGGGGATGTGGGAAATTCCCACGGGGATAACAATTCTTAGTCTTGGGGTAACTGCCGGACTCTGCTACTTTTATTGGCGATCGCATTTCCAATGATTGAAACTACGAAAACAAGTTAAAAAAGGCTAATCATACTAAATCCGTTTTTAATACTATGATTAACTCCCAAGTTATGGATTGTTTTTCCCTGCTCCCTGATCCAGCGTTCCCCACTCTCCTATACCTTTTAAACAGAATTTAGTATTAGGTGTTGGGATAGGGGGAGGTGGTTGCGTTAATATTAGTTACTGTATCTAATAACGCCGGAAAAAAACTATAGATGAATTCTCCCTATGCAGATGTCTCTCCTAGTAATTGGTTATCTATCACCCAACGACTTGTGGAAAGACATCCCCTATCTACCGATGCAATTGTTGATGTTGTTTTAACATCTTGGCAATCAATTTTTAATTCTCAGTTAGGTACAAAAGGTTTTAGAATTGGTAGGGATATCTTCCCTAAACCTCAAATTATGGGTTTTCTACTTCATGAATTAATTCCTTTAGAACTAAAAGCAAAATATCCCAATTTCTGGAGAGGAGATATCAGTATATCTGATAAAGATATTGTCTATATACCTGATGACTTTTTTTCAATTGAAGTCAAAACCTCCTCTGATCCTAGACATATATATGGCAATAGAAGCTATGCTCAAAATTCTAATAACAGCAAAAAAGGTAAGTCTGGATACTATTTAGCAGTTAACTTTGAGAAGTTTTCTAATACTACTAATCCTCAGATTAAACTAATTCGTTTCGGTTGGATTGATTCTGGGGATTGGATTGGGCAAAAGGCAGCTACAGGTCAACAATCGCGTCTTTCCTCTGACGTAGAAAATTATAAATTGCTCCAATTGTATCGAAAAATCTAGAATAACGAGCCTTGAATATAAGTATTGCTTCTTTCTTTTTTAAATCTTTTAAATCTCTCTGCAGCTATCTCGCAATAGTCTGGTCGAATTTCAAAACCCACAAAAATTCTTCCTAATCCCAAGGCCGCTATTCCCGTGGAACAAGAACCAGCAAAGGGATCAAGAATTATTTCTACCGGATTAGATGAAGCTTGTATAATTCTCTCGACAATTGCTAAAGGAAATTGTGCGGGATGTCCGGTTCTTTCCTTAGAACTGCGCTTTTCTCCTGTAGTGACTTTAGGAACTTCCCACACATCAGAAGGATTTTTACCGAGGGGATTACAACGATATTTACCATTTTTCTTTTGATTGGGATACTTAACGTTAGGGTCACGAATATTATCTAAGTTAAAAGTATATTCTTGGCAATTTTTGAGATAAAAAAGCCATTTTTCATTGCGAGGACTAAGACGATTTTTTGTAGAAACACCAGCCCCATATTTCCAGACAATTTCTTGTAAAAGATAAAAGGGAGACTTATCCCAAAGAAGATAGGGAATCGGAACACATAATCCCTTTTCTGGTACTTCTAAATAACCAACATTTAGCCACAAAGCACCGTTATCTTGAGTAATCTGATAAATTTGCCGCAGCCAATTAGCACACCAATCAACATAGTCATTGATTGAAAGAACTCGTTCATATTCTTTGCCAATATTATAAGGTGGTGATGTAACAGTGAGGTTAATTTTTATGTCACTATGAGATAGTTTAGACAAAAAGTTTGTGGCATCTCCTTGATAAAGAATAAAGCCGTTGTCCGAGTAAAAAGGTTGACCAAGATGACTAACCAGAATTTCTTTAAGAAAATTAAATTTGTTGGCTCTATCTTTTTCTAACTCTGGAGAAAATGGCTGTAGTAAGGAGGAAGGAGCAATCTGAGTTGATTGATGATCAACAATTCCCTCTGCTAGATAAGAGTTTTGTTCCTTGCTGGCAATTGGACGAGACTCATCTTCCCTAGACGATAGTTTTTTTTGTTTCCGCTGGGACTCTACAACCATAATCTCAAAGGACAGGTAAGTATTTTGATAGTTTTAATTATGCCCTTATTTTACCAAAATATCACTGGAGTTGTGCTTAATTTAATAACTTTTGTAATCATTCTCCTTCCCTTACCCTGGATGGGGGGGGGTAAAACCCCACCAAGAGCTAAAGATTGAGTGATAAAGTAGCGAGTTTTCCTTGAAAAATCTCAACTGAGTAGATTGATAATTAGGAGATGCACCCGAAAATTATCCCTAAAATGGTGGTAAATAACCCATGGCATTTTTGACTCGATCGAGAGTTTGATTGGCCACCGCTTCTGCTTTGAGACGACCTTGCCGCAAAACTGTGGCTAAATAATCTTTATCCTCTCTAATTTGAGCGTATTTTTCCTGAATAGGTTTCAGAGATTCTATGGTAACTTCTGTTAACATCGGTTTAAATTGTCCCCAACCTAAATCGGCACATTCTCCCGCGACTACCTCTTTACTTTTTCCTGATAAAATGCTATAGAGAGTTAATAAATTATGGCATTCGGGCCGTTCCGGATCATCGAAAGTTAAACCCTTAACTAGATCGGTTTTACAGCGTTTAATTTTCTTGGCAATGACATCGGGACTATCGAGAATATTAATCCGACTCATCTCGGAAGGATCGGATTTAGACATTTTATTCCGGCCATCGGTTAAACTCATCACCCGCGCTCCTTCTTTGCGGATCATCGGATCGGGAAGTTTTAAAATTGGTTGTTTCGGTTGCCCAAAAAGATGATTAATTCTAACGGCTATATCGCGGGTTAATTCTAAATGTTGTTTTTGATCTTCTCCCACGGGTACTTTATCGGCATCGTAGAGTAGGATATCGGCAGCCATTAGTACGGGATAATCGAGTAACCCCGTGCCAACATTTTCCCCCTGTTTAATCGCTTTTTCTTTAAATTGAATCATATCAGTTAACCAATTTAAAGGGGTGATACAATTCAATAACCAAGTTAATTCTGTATGAGCTTTAACGTGGGATTGGACAAAGATCGTCGCGTATTCTAAATCAATTCCGCAGGCTAAATATAGAGCGGCAATTGCTAAAGTATCCTCCGCAAGAGTGGCGGGATTATGGGGAACGGTGATCGCGTGTAAATCGACCACACAAAAGAAATTATCGTAGTCTTTTTGTCCCTCCACCCAATTGCGGATCGCACCGAGATAATTGCCTAAATGTAAATTGCCAGTTGGTTGCACACCAGATAAGATTCTTTGTTTACCCATAACTCATGCGATCGATTTTTTCATGATTTTATTGTATCAGTTTTTGCCGCTAATTTCATCCTAAATCCAATTGGGAAAAATCATTCTCAGATAATAATCCCCCACTGACAGGGGAATGCCTAAATAAATTGGTAGCCAATGGATAAAAGCAAAAATTATCAAAATTATGAGTGAGCGCGAGCCATTTTTATAAATAGGACTGGAACTTTCTAAACCATCGGCTAAGAGCCAAGCTAGAGCAATCCAAGTGAAGCTATAGGCAGCCATATAATGATAGAGAAAGGTACAGCGACTAATTTTTAACCAGGGCAGCAGATTGGCAATATAGTTACAGATAAGATAGGCGGAAATTACTCGCTCTTTTCGGTTAAATAATCGACTAAAAACCACTAGAATCGCTCCCGTAGAAAACCACCATAAAAACGGATTTCCCATAGCGTGAACATCATAAATTTTATCACCTACTCTCTCAAAATAATAAGCCACTGGTCGCCCCATTACTAACCAACTATACCAGGGAGAACAATAGGGATGCACATCAGATTGATTACCCTTGATTCTCTGATGAAATGACCAAATTTCTTGATGTACTTGCCAAAAATTATATTGATGGTTGACGAGAAGATGCGGTATCCACAGCAAACTATAGGTAACAAGAGGAAAGACAATTAAGGCGATAAAAATGTCCTCTAATCTCAGGTTAGTTGCCTTTGTCCAAAGATGATCTTTTGACTGCTCTTGATTAAATAATTTTATTAACCAAGCAATACCGATAAAAATAAATATTCCCAGTAAAAATCCTAAGCCATTCCATTTAATATTTGCCGCTAAACCGAAAGAAACTCCCGATAATAATAACCAATTGAGTTTGTAATTTTTCTGTAGTGCCAATAAAAAAAATAATTGTCCAGACAAACCGAATAAAATTAAGTAAATATTATTGAGAGCATAGCGGGATTCCACCAGAAATAATCCGTCTAAACTGGCGATAAAAGTTGTAATTAAAAATACAGTTTTTCTCTGGGTTAATTGATAAGCAATTGCGCCAATAATTAGGGGAATAAAAGAACCAGTCAAAGCATTTAACCAGCGATAACTAAAAGTTGAGCGCAGGGAACCTGTTAAATTATTAATGGTTTCAGGATCCGCAGGAAAATGGGAACCAATCCAGATACTAATAGCAATTAAATATTGACTTAACGGTGGATGAGACTGGAAAAATTCTTTACCGATTAGATATTCATTGCCGTATTTAGCATAATAAACTTCATCGAAAACAAGTGTATTAAATTGACTGAGATTCCAGAATCTTATTCCTAGAGAAAATAAAAATATCGCTAGGATAGATAGGTTAAATTTTACTTGAGAATTCATGGAAAAATAATAGTTATTATAACTGGGAATTTTCTGTTAAACGCGAGCGAAATTCTTTGACGGCAAGACGGGGATTAGGATGGTTAACATATTCGGCTAATAATTCTAAATTTAAATCTGGTAATAAAGCACTTTTAGGGATTAAAATATATTCGCCATTCTCTTGCAAAGAATAGATTTTTAACTGATTATCTTGCCAAAACCAAACCTCTTGAGTTCCCAATCTTTTATAAACTTCTAAAACTTTCAAGCTGCCACTGGTTAAGATTATTTCTATCGCCAAATCAGGAAACTCTTTTTCTGTAAATAAACAAAAACATTTGTCAGGTTCTTTCCCAGCTTCTTTTTCCTGTTTTCGCAAAGTGGTGGAACCTAATCCCCAGAAATCAATTTCAGCATATTCTAAATAAGCTTCTACTAATCTACCAATATCTTCTTTGCTAACTTCGTGACGACGACTAGGAGCCATAATTTCTACCATTCCATCTAAGTAAGTAATGCGATAACTGGAACTATCTTCTAAATGTTTTAAGAGGGTTTCGTACTGTTGCCAATTAACCCCAGAAATAAACATTCTTTGTTCAGGATCATTCGCTTTTAACTCGAAATCTTCTAATCCTTGTAATCGAATCGTAGTCATCATAAAATTAATTACCTCATCTATTTTACTTAATTACTCAGGAAGACTTATTTTGATTTCTTCTGGCGTTAATTTTAGCGCGTAAAATCCTCACTTTATAGGGATCAGCATCTTTTCGCCACAGGATCTGATGGCCTTTGATTGTAGCACAATGATCCTCTAAACATTTTTGCCAACCCTGTAAACGTTCGATCGCTTTTCTATCCTCTAACAATCCCCAATCCTTTTCTAATTTAGTTAAGCGAAGCAATTTATCATAGTTAGGATAATCCGGCGTTACTAAAAGCTCTTTTTCGTGTAGAATTGGCGGATTAGGACTATCCCGATAATCGCGAAAACTAAAATCAGCCGAACCTAAATATACATCCATGCTAGTAGCTAAAATCGGATGGATTTCTGTATCAAAATTGGGATAATAGAGATAGGAAATTTTGGGTTGACGAAAGGATAAACGAATAACATTAGCATTTTCTAACCGTCCGATAGTTTGACTAGCACAACCTTCATATAAGCGTAATAACATCGGTAATTTTTCCAGAATGTTAATATGAATAGTTAGGGAATAACGGGAAAGTTTGCCTAAAGAACTATTTTCACAAGTACGAGCGATCGCTGGCAAATTTCCCGCACTTATTAACACTTCTTCTGCTAAAGCGCAAGCATTGCGATAACTGCCAAATAAAGCTTTAAAATCGGCACGGGTAGCGGGGGATAATTCCCGTACTTTCGGACAGTGGCTAAATTGACTTAAAGCTAAATAAAGTAAAAGATCGGCGCGTCTTTTATCGGCAATTATCTCCCATTCTTCCCCTTCTGTTACTTGTAGAATTACTTGAAAAGCGCGTCTAAAAGTGCCAAATTCTGCCTTAATTTCTTCCTCTTGTAATAATTCTCCCGCAACGGGTAAACGTCCCTGCTGGGTGTAAAATTCCATCAGGGGAGTTAATAAATCTTCGTAATCTTCAAAGCGTTTGAGATGGGTTTTAATTTTAGGGGTAGTAGCGCGGGAACGACATCTGGATAAACGAAAAGTTTCCGCTTTTTCTTCCTCTCGAAAAACTAGATAAATTCCCAAAGTTATCGGAATAGAATCAACCCCTAAACTGCTATCAATATACTGTTTTAGTTCTTCCTGTTGATAGTATTTTTGAAAAGTATTACGACGGGTTATAATTCCATCTTCATAAGCCATTAAACCCCGTTCACTATCATCAATTAAAATCTGTGCTGAAATAATTAAAACTTGACGGGTTAATTGCCAAGCTTTTAATAGAGCGTCTTGTCGTTCTTCGGCGGATTCAATAACATTAATTACATAGCCTAAATTAACAATATCAGATTCAATTAAAGGACTATCGGGACGATAATAAGGATCCCAACCTTCACTTTGATAACCCTGTTCAGCTATGCGTTCTATATCACCTCCATAACCACAACCGTAATCAAAAAAAGTGGTTTCAGGAAGGAATAATCCCGCCGCTAATGCTAATCTTGTCGGACGAGAAAGGGTTTTGCGAACAAGAGCAGCTTTGTGGCGATCAATTATTATCGATTTTTCCTTTTGTCCCTCTAGATTACAAACTAAATAATCTCCTGCAAAATCAAGGTGATGCTTTCTTAAAAGCCGTTGCCATTCCTGTTTAGTACCGATGGGATAAGAACTGTTTAAAAGTCCTAAAGCACTCTCGATTTTTGTGAGATGCTCGAATTCTTGATAAAGAGGATAGTCCCTAGTAACAAAAGTTTCTTTTCGGTGTAAAATGGGCGGATTATCAGCATTTTGATAATTCCATTCACTTAAGATTAATGTCCCCAAATCTACCACTAAACTTTTAGTTAAAACTGGGTGAGGTTCCCGATCAAAATCGGGATAAAAAAGATAGGATATTTTCGGTTTATCGGTGCTAAATTTAATTATTGTTGCCTCGGATAAATGCTGATTAATTCTTGCTTGTTGTTCGTAATTCTGGAGGATAGGATCCAGTTGATGTAATGCTTCTCGATGAACATAAAGCGCCCCCGGTAATAGTTTACCGATGGGACTAACTTGACACAGTTGCACGATTAGGGCGAAATTCTCAGCCATGGCAATTAATCTGTCTAATAACAAATTTTAGAGACAGAAAAAACTAAATAAATCTAGTTAAATGAACCCGATAGCGCTCTTTTTTTGTCACAGTAACCTCCCCCACTTCTAAACGACCTTTTCCCCGAAAAGAAATCAAATCACCGGTTTTAACGTTATAACTAGATTGACTGATATCTTTCCAGTTAACTCGCACATCCCCGGCACTAATTGCCTCGGCCATTTTACTGCGAGAAATGCCAAAACCCGCCGAGGCAATCGCATCCAAACGTAAGGAAGCTTCCACAGTATTAATTTCTTTTTTTTGCGGGGGTCTAACTTTTAATTCCGTCAAAGGAATCGGGCTAGTTTTCACGGGAACCGAACGCACTTGTAGTAAATTAGCACATAAAAAATCTGCCAATTCAGGCACTACAATCGCCTGCGCTCCTCGCTCACCTAAAACGATTATATCGCCGACTTTTTCCCGGACGATCCCTGTCCCCAACATTGCCCCTAAAAAATCCCGGTGGTTAGCGGTATCAAAAAGAAAATTACCGGCAATATCAAGGGCAGATAGGGGAATATCTGTTACTGCCAAAGGTAGATCAACTCTAGCAATACCGAGGCGCTGTCTTTCTGCTTGGGGATAACCGCCCCATTTTTCCATTGACACATCGGTTAAACGCTGAAAAACTCGTTCTACTTCCGCTAAAACCGCAGGAGAAAGAAAGTCTGTCACCGTCACTTCCCAAGTCTTAATCGCTTGTTCGGCTTTATCAATAACTTTCGCTATTTCCTCGCGGTTCTCGACACCCTTTAGTAATTCTTCTCTTGGTAACATTGTTTTGTGGTAATTAATCAAAAATTCTTAGGAAAAAATCAGATGACCGATAACTTATTCCCGATAACCGTTCATCTTTCTAGGGCGTATCCTTGCAGATTTTCGGGGTTAAATTGACGCAGGATAAGAGTCGCTTGATTTTTCAGGTTTTCCGAACCCTGCACGATAATAATATATTTTCCGGCACCGAGACGATTGCGATAGGGAAGTGCATCGCCACTGCCGGACGATAAACCCACGCCACCACCGACAAAAATACTGCCCATCGCCCCCCCCATCGCCCCGGCAATGCCGCCGACGATATGATTGCCCGGTTCTCCGGCCCAATCAAAAGTATGCAATCCCGTAATCAGGTTAAAAAGGTAGCCGCCGGCAAAACCGAAGGGAATTAACCAAAAAGCCATGAGAGTAGCCCGTTTTTTGGCCTGTTGGAAGGGATCGATCAAACCGAACTCATCAGCACTTTTATAGCCGCGACCGAGAATGGTCACTTGAGATTGGGGAATTCCCGCCTTTTCCAGGGCAACGGCAGCTTCTTCTGCTTGTATGCGATCAGCTAACACGGCAATGAGATAATTCATATTCTCCAACTTTTTAGGCTATCTTCATCTCCTATTGTAAGGATTTTGGGGACTGAAAAGCCGCTCGATCAAGAAAATATTCAAGGGGATGCGTTAGTCAATCTTGGATAGGATTGATTAATGTGGAATTATTAGCAATTCAAGAAATTGCTCTATCTTGGTTATTTTTGGCACTAATTTACTATAAAGAAAGATAGTTTAATTATTATTAACAGGAAGTTTTTTAGGACTATTACCATTGGGATTAGACTGTAAAGTTTGACTCACTCCTGTCATTATTTGAATGTTTTCATCGGCTACATCTGAGGTAAAAACTAAAAGAGAGATTAGATTTTTGGTAATAATATCTAGTCTTAAGTAATTCACTTGTACGCCAATTGAATTTATGAAAAAAAGAGAAATAAATAGCGCAGATCCAGCCTTCTCTTATAGATATAGACCAATTTAGATGCGCGGCAGCTTATTAGTTAAAACCGACTTGACTGCTGAAATAGGGAATTGATTCCCTGACCGAAGATTGACTTCTCTCTTGCGTTTAATTGTGGCGCTGGGATTCCTAACCGTTGTATGATGGAAAAATGCGAAGACTCACAATCACTCGACCCGACGACTGGCACCTTCATCTCCGGGATGGTGCGGCACTGAAAGCGGTTCTACCCCATACGGTGCGCCAGTTTGCCCGTGCTATTATCATGCCGAATTTAAAGCCCCCAGTGCGCTCGGTGGCCGATGCCGCCGCCTACCGCGATCGCATTCTGGCAGCAGTTCCAGAGGGTCAACAGTTCGAGCCATTGATGACCCTCTATCTCACCGATAATACCAGTCCCGAAGAAATTATGGCGGCGAAAGCCTCCCAGTTTGTCAAAGCGGTGAAATACTACCCGGCCGGTGCGACAACTAATTCCGACTTGGGGGTGACGGACCTTCGTAGGTGCGATGGCGTTTTGGCAGCGATGGAGCAGGTAGATATGCCGCTACTACTGCACGGAGAAGTTACCGATGGTGATATTGATGTGTTCGATCGAGAGAAAGTGTTCATTGAGAAGCACTTGCTCCCACTGATAACAAGATTTCCGAAACTGCGTGTCGTGTTTGAACACATTACCACTGCCGATGCGGTCAAGTTTGTTCTATCTGCTAACAACAACGTCGCCGCCACAATTACGCCCCAACATTTATTGTTTAGCCGAAACATTCTCTTTACCGGTGGCATTCGTCCCCATTTTTATTGCCTGCCGATTTTGAAACGAGAGGATCATCGTTTGGCACTTTTGCAAGCGGCCACATCGGGCAATCCCAAGTTTTTCCTAGGGACCGATAGTGCGCCCCATTCTCGCTACAGCAAAGAAAGTTCCTGTGGCTGCGCGGGTTGTTATTCGGCTCTGCACGCCCTAGAGTTGTACGCAGAAGCCTTTGAGAGCGTCGATGCGCTTGAGCAACTGGAAGGGTTCGCCAGCTTCCACGGGCCAGATTTTTATCAACTCCCCCGGAATACCGAACAAATCACCTTAACCAAAACCCCTTGGCGCATTCCCGATGAATTGCCATTTCCCGAATCTGGACTGGTGCCGTTACGAGCGGGTGAAGAGATAACCTGGCAATTAGGGGAATAGAAAACCGCCAGTCTTGATAAGATCTCTTGCATAAGTCTAGACAAAATAGGATAAAATAGTCCAAGAGTTAAGATTGAAAGATGACTTACGAACAAGTAAAAACTTTAAAGCCAACAGAGTTCAAACGCTTGTGTGGCGTGTATCCAGATACATTTAAGG